>PFEE01000031.1 GCA_002793745.1 Candidatus Roizmanbacteria bacterium CG10_big_fil_rev_8_21_14_0_10_45_7
GGCAGAAGTAGTAAATCCAAATATTATTAGACCGGATTACTTAAAGACATTTGATGGCTTTTTTATTAATGGAGAGCCGAAGATGTTTCGTGGGAATATTCCAGATTGGCTTTCAATTGTTTTGAATACTGATCAAGTTTTTCCACGCTGGCGGCCATCGCTAGATAAAAAAACAAATTTAGTTTGGGCATCAGGGCAAAGTAGTCTATTTGCACCAACAAATTTACTTTCTGCAGAAGGAATAGTGCAAGGAAACGGACAAAGGCTGGTAGTAAAAGGTAATGGATTTTCTTCTAATAATGTATTTGTTCAACCATCACCAGAAGACATGGACTACTTGTTGGGGTTAAACGGCGACTATGTGGTTCAGCCGTACCTTGAATCTGCACCCATAGATCCTGTTTTTGTTTTAGATACATCAACGAACCGTGTACGATATTTGCAAAGTCCCCGCTCTAAATGGAATGTGTGGATTGTCAATAATCAGGTTGTTGGTTCTATGCTTTCTGTTTCAAACACCGATGTGATCAGCGATAAGGATTTTAATAGTATACCTAAGGAAAAATAATGAAAAAAATAATAATTTTTGATTTTGCCGGAACCTTAGTCTGTATGAGGCCGGTAAAGTTATTAGTGCCGTATCTGTTATTAGCGATACTGTCAAAGTTTTTTGTACTAGGCATTATTACCGGAGCCAATAGAAGAAACACGATGCGCATACTTAATAAAGTTGGCATTGCTAACTTCTTTTCTGATAAGGCAATCATAACCAAAGATGATGTCTCTTACAGCAAACCAGATATCCGATTAATTAACTTTTTCGCTCGTAGACTCAGTAGCAAAGAAATATTTTTATATGTAGGTGACAGTGACAAAGATTTTAAAATGGCAAAACGCTATGGAGTAAATTTTTTGTGCTATAATTCTGTTAATGGAACATAACGGAAACAACTTGGTAAGCTTTTATTTTTATACTCCGTAGAGCGGGGTGTATTGTAGTGTTCTAAAACTACAGCGCTCCGCGAAAGCGGAGTTATTTTTTTATGAGAAACATGAATCAAAAACCAACCATAACCATCGTCGGATTTGGGAGATTCGGGCAAACGCTGTGCCGACTATTGGATGGCGAGTGCACGATCCATATTTTGACGGCTCACCCTAAAAAAATTAAGCCAGAGCAGTTGCCTGGCAACTGCAGTGTTGTGGTCAGCATAAAAGAAGGATTAATGAGTGATGTTATTTTTTACTGCGTACCCATTCGAGATTTTAAAAAGGTATTGGCAAGTCATAAAAAATATTTAAAACAGCAATTATTAATAGATGTGTTATCGGTCAAGTTGCATGCACAGCAGGTGTTTGCGCAGGTATTGAAAGGCACCAATGCGCGAGCATTATTAACCCACCCCATGTTTGGGCCCGACAGTTCAAAAGAAGGATTTGCCCATTTGCGTATTGTTATGAATCGGTTTATGGCAACCGAAGACGAGTATGAGTTTTGGAAAACGATATTTATAAAAAAAGGATTAACCATTATTGAAATGGACGCTGATACCCATGACCGGTTGGCAGCCCGATCACAAGGTGTTGCTCATTTAGTGGGTCGTAGCCTGGCTCAGTTTGGCATGCAGGAAACACCGATCGATACGAAGGGCTCGAAATTATTGTTGGAGTTGATGGAACAAACGTGTCATGATTCGTGGGAATTATTTGAAGATATGCAAACCAAAAATCCGTATGCAAAAAAAATGCGCAAGGATATGTATAAAGCGATGCAGGCAGTATTTTCCTATTTTAAGTTCGACCCGGGGGGTTGATGTGAGATAACGACTATCTCGCACATCTCCCCCCGCAAAAAAAACGGGGGGATTTTTATTATCAATTTAAAAAAATTACTATGAACAACAGAATAGAACAACAAATTAGAATAGCCGGCCCCTGCGCCGTTGAATCGGTGAGTCAATGGGAGAAGGCGATCGTGGGGTTGAGGGATCATTGTGACATTATCAGAGGGGGCGTGTGGAAACCGAGAACTAAACCCGGCTGGGATGGTATGGGCAGTGAGGCTCTTATTCCCATGCTTGAAATTGCAACCAAACATGGCATAACTCCCGCTATGGAAGTATTGGTGCCTGAGCATGTTGATGAAGTGGCACAAGCTATGCGCGCTGTGGGTGGGAACAGTGATGAGGCGATGCAAGTAGTGGTGTGGGTTGGATCGCGAAATCAAAACCATGTGGTACAGCAGGGCATTGGTCAACGGGTTAATGAAGGACCGGGCAGTATATCGGTGGGCATTAAAAACGCTCCGTGGGCAAGCATAGATCATACGGTTGGAATAGCTCAGCACCTTATGGCGAGCGGTTTGCCACAGGACAGGCTTGCTTGGTTGGCACTGCGGGGATTTGATCCATCGATATTGGATTTCATTGGCGGATGGAATGAGGGGGGTGTATCGATAGCCGATACGTTCAACCCTGATAGATTAAGAAATATCCCCCCTACGGGCAATTGGGTAGGAAGGCTGCGAACAGAACTTAATCGGCAGGGTATTAGTGTCCCATTAATTGCAGATCCTTCCCACATTGCCGGCAGAGCAGATTTGGTGCAGGGTGTGTTGGAGCATATGCTGTCCACTATGGGACTGGATGGATTCATGACCGAAGTTCACCCGAATCCGCATGAGGCTCGTACGGATGCGCGTCAACAATTAAGTATTGAGGAGTTTGCAGCTATGATGGAACAACTTGATGCGAAGCATTTACTATGGTAGTTTACGCGCGTATTTTCATGATGGTTTCAAAGGCTTCTTGATCAAGGTTTTCTTTTTTAAGAAGCGCTTGTGCAACGGCAGTCAGCTTAGCTTTATGCTTGGCCAGGGTTTTTTTTGCCTGTGTGTAGCCATCATTAAGGATACGTGCAACTTCCTTGTCAATTTTTGCCAGCAGCTCCTGTGAAACCTGACTCTCACCGCCGTGGATCCAGCTGGTGATGTCCATCATGTCATTAATAGCTATGGGACCCAGCGCGCTCATGCCGTAATTGGTAACCATGGCGCGGGCAATGGCCGTGGCTTGATTGAAGTCGTTTGCAGCGCCCGTGGTGGCCTCGTTAAACATGAGTTCTTCAGCCGCCCTGCCGCCCAGTATGGTGGCAATTTGTTCTATAAGCCTGGTTTTCGTTTCATGGATAAGATCATGTATTGGAGGAATAAGCGTGTGTCCCAGCGACATACCGCGGGCAACAATGGAAATACGATGCACGGGGTCCATATGGGGCATGGCGTAGGAAACAATGGCATGGCCCGCTTCATGATACGCCGTTATTTTTTTATCAGCTTCGGTTTGTACCCGTTTCTTCTCTGGGCCCAGCTTCACTTTTGTAGCGGCTTCTTCAACCATTTCAGCATCGATACTGGTTTTGTTTTGGCGCGCAGCAAGAATAGCGGCTTCATTAAGCATATTTTCAAGATCCGCCCCCGAGTAGCCAACGGTTCGTTTGGCAATACGATCCCATTGTACCGAACCATCAAACGGTTTTCCTTTGGCGTGTAGTTTAAGAATCGCTTCGCGCTCTTCTATGTCGGGATAGCTGACGGTAATGCGGCGGTCAAAGCGACCTGGGCGCATGAGTGCCGAATCAAGCAGATCTCCTCGGTTCGTGGCGCCAATGACGACTACCTTTTGGGTGGGTTCAAATCCGTCCATCTCAACGAGTATTTGGTTAAGTGTCTGTTCCCGTTCATCATGCCCTCCTACCAGTCCGGTTGAACGAGCTCGTCCTATGGCGTCAATTTCATCGATAAAAATAATGGCAGGGGCGTTTAATTTTGCTGTTTTAAATAGGTCGCGTACGCGTGCCGCTCCGATACCCACGAGCATTTCCATAAATTCCGATCCGGCTATGGAATAAAAAGGCACATTAGCCTCACCGGCAATGGCTTTGGCGAGAAGCGTTTTTCCGCAACCCGCTGGACCAACTAAGAGAACGCCCTTGGGAGTGCGCGCTCCCAGGCGGGTATATTTATCGGGAAACTTCAAGAAATCAACCACTTCCTGTAGCTCTTCTTTTGCTTCCTTAATGCCGGCAACATCGTTGAAGGTAATACGTGAGGTTCCTTTTTGAAAACGCTTGGCGCGTGACTGTCCAAATGAGAAGATAGAATCTTGCGCTCCTCGTGCCTGGCGGAACAGGTATATAAAGAATGCGATCATAAGCACATAGGGAACGCTGTTGACAAATACATTGATCCAGAAGGCCATTTGATCAAAATTTTTGGTTTGAATCTGTACTGATAATGGATTAATACCGGCGTCTTTTAATAGGGTAAAGATGTTGCTGTTTGATTCTTTCCCGGCAGTAGCTACTACATCAGAATTTTTGTAATACGCCTTAATTTCAGTATCGGCAACCTCGAGTTTTTTAATTTTGCCTTGCTTAACATCGGTTAATACCTGCGAAATGGCTTTTTCGGGCGTGTTTTTTTTACTCTGTTTGTCAAGTCCTGCGGGGATGAATGAGAGTATGAAAAAAACAGAGAGCAGTATGAAAAATATGGTTTGGAAATTAAAACGGATTTGGAAACGTTTACCAAGTTGTTTGCCGTTTTGCTTTTGTTGTTTCATGAGCATGGAATTATACCATGATATACTAGGGTTTACATACACATGAGAACGCGGCTCACGATTACGTTAAAAGATTCGGTCGTGCGCAGGGTCGATCGGTATGTTGATGGGTCCCGTATCCGCAACCGGTCACATGCTATTGAATACTTGTTAAACAAATCCCTGTATGCGTCACAAACGCAGGCCGTGATATTGGCAGGCGGCACGGGTTTAGGTATGCGCCCGATTAAGCAAAAACCGCTGCTTGAGTATCAAATTACCCGCCTTAGGGATGCGGGTGTTCACGACATTATCCTGTGTGTTGGCGAGCGCGGTGAGGAAATAGAAAAGTATTTCGGTAAAGGCGAGCGGTTTAATGTCACCATTACCTACTGTCGTGATGGAAAAAAAGGATTGGGTACCGGCGGAGCATTACAGCATGCAAAAAAGTATATTGGCTCATCGCCTTTTTTGGTTCTGTATGGTGACGTATATACCGATATTGATATCAAAGATCTGCTGTCATTCCACGTTCAGCACGGAGAGATTGTCACCATGGTACTGAAGTCGCTGCGCGAAGTAAAACAATACGGGCAAATCACCATGCGCGGAACGAAAGTAACGGGTTTTGGCCGCTCTAATTTGGTAAATGCCGGCATCTATGTGTGCAATCAGGAAGTATTTGAATATATGCCCGCTACAGAAGTATTCCAGTTTGAAACCATACTTGAAGACCTTATCCGCAAGCAGGTCGTAGACGGTTACGTCTACGATGGTATCTGGTTTGATGTCGGAACTCCTGAGGAATATGAGCTGGCGATCAAAGCCACAGTATAACGATTACGGAAAGAAGATACGCGTGGTGAGTTGTGCCAGCCAGTAGGAAACTGCCAACAGTATGATGCCAATAACGGCGTTGGTGATTTGAGCCTGCGCTTTTTTAACAACCCCCGGATCTCCCATACTGCGCGATAAATCAAAACCGGCTTTAACAATCAAAACAAACGCAATAAGAATGGCAAGCGGAAATAAAATATTGAGTACGGCATTAATAATATCTCCCAACGTATTGAATTGCGAAACCGGTCCGGTAAGGATTTTTCTGACGCCACCGGTATTCTCGGGATCAATGATTTCAAGACTTTGTGCAATGAATGACATATAGCTATCATACGCAGTTGAAGTGCGTTTGACAAGCATACGTAATTTATCCATAATGATTTTATATGGGCGTATTTGATTTTTTAGCAAGTAAGAAACAAGAGGGAACGGCTCCAGCAAGCCCCCAAGTCGTTGAACAAAAAACTGAGGAAGTGGTTGCCACCTCGCAAAGCTATAATGGCATCGGTACGCCTCCGGCCTCCGCTGAAGCTTCGGCCGGCACGCCTGCACCGGTAATTCCTGTAGTTACGACTCAAGCGCCAGTGCAGCCTCAAATGCCAGCAAAGCCAGAAGAAGCGAATCCTACTACGCCAGCAGATAAACAAGACGCGAACGTTATTGATCCGGCAAGTGATAAACACGCAGCGATGGATATCACCACGCGCCTTACGCAACGCTCCAACCGAGTGTTGGCAACGGCTGCCATGAAGGCAAAAACATTAGGCGTTGGCTTGGTTGATAGCGAGCATGTGTTGTTTGGATTACTGTCAGATCAGGAAATTTTTAACCTTCTTTCCGGTATGAAGGTGATACCACAAGAACTATTGAAACAACTTGAAACGAGCTTTAAAAAAGGTACTGAAAAAGGTAATCCACAGCTTGCACCCCGCGTCAAAAAAATTCTTGAAGACGCATTGGTAGCGGCACGAAAGCAAGGATATGAGTTTATCTCACCTGAACACATACTGTATGCGCTCCACAATGAAGGTGAAGGTTTGGGTTCAACCATACTGACTAAAGCAGGACTCGATAAAGGGGCGCTGGGTAAGAAAGTAATGGGAAAGCGTGCAGAAACCGATGAAGAGGGAAATGGGAGCATGCAGGGCAAGGGCAAGCAGAACGCGGTAGAGCGATTTACCACTGACCTGACCGCAAAGGCGCAAGGCGGTGAGTTGGACGCGGTAGTTGAACGATCACGCGAAATTGAGCGCGTTATTCATATCTTGTCTCGACGAACTAAAAATAATCCGGTACTCATAGGAGAAGCGGGTGTTGGTAAAACAGCCATTGTAGAGGGGCTGGCGCAAAAAATCGTACAAAAAGCGGTTCCCGAAACGCTACTTAATAAGCGCATCCTACAGCTTGACCTCATGGGTATGCTGGCTGGCGCCTCGCACCGGGGTGATTTTGAGGAACGGCTGAAGTCGCTTCTTGAGGAGCTCAAGTCCAGTAAAGGCGGCGTTATTCTGTTTATTGATGAAATTCACATGATTGTTGGTGCCGGTGGCGATGAGGGCAGCGGAGACGCAGCCAATATTATTAAACCGGCGCTTGCCCGTGGAGAGATCCAAACCATTGGTGCCACCACTACCACTGAATATCGCAAATACATTGAAAAAGATCCTGCCCTCGAGCGACGTCTGCAGCCCATTGTGGTACCAGAGCCAACCGAAGTACAGGCAATAAAAATGTTGCGCGCCGTTCGGGACAAATACGAGGCATTTCACAAAGTTAAGATTCCGGATGAGGCAATTGATGCTGCGGTAAAGCTGTCAAAGCGGTATGTGGGAGGACGTTTCCTGCCTGATAAGGCCATTGACTTAATCGATGAATCAGCCTCAGCGGTGCGTCTTCCTATTATTTCCCTTCCCGAGGAAATAAGCTCGTTACAGGAGCAAATGCAGGCACTTAATGCGGAGCAATCTGAAGCCTTAAAGACAAACAACAAAGTGAAAGCCAACGTGTATCAAAAGCGCATCATTGATCTGCAGGATGTATTGAATGAAAAACAGGAAGAGTATAAGCAGAAGAAGGCAATGTCAGTGGGAGTGATCAGCATACAGCTGATTAAGGACGTGATTGCCCGCTGGACCGGTATTCCGGTACAAAAAATTACTGAATCTGAAAAAGAAAAAATGGTTAAGCTCGAGGATATTATGCACAAGCGCCTCATTAATCAGGTACATGCTGTCGCGTCCGTTGCTCAGGCAGTACGAAGAGGACGCGCCGGGCTAAAGTCGCAAGAGCGTCCCATCGGTAGCTTTGTCTTTTTAGGCCCCACCGGTGTTGGTAAAACAGAATTGGCTAAAACACTGGCTGAAGTATTGTTTGGAACCGAGGAATCCATGGTGCGGTTTGATATGACCGAGTACATGGAAAAGCATGAGGTGGCAAAGTTATTAGGAGCTCCTCCCGGATATATTGGGTACGAAGAAGGAGGAAAGCTGACTGAGGCGGTTAAGCGACGCCCGTATGCGGTGATACTCTTTGACGAAATTGAAAAAGCACATCCCGATATTTTTAACATTCTGTTGCAGATTCTTGACGATGGACGGTTGACTGACAACAAAGGCCACACAGTCTCATTTAAGAACACGGTGGTTATTTGTACCTCCAACATTGGAACCCGAACTATCCAGGAAGCCTTGATGAAACAGGGAAAAGACCATATCGAGGAGGCACCCAGCTTGTCTACCTATGCCATCTCACCAAAAGGGCGAAGCATTGTTTCCATCGGCAATCAGTTTTTTGTAAAAGAACCAGGAGCCTCGTCATGGCAGCCCATGCCTATCCTTGAGTATTTTGCTGGGCAAAAGATTATTGAAAAAGGGGCTGACGGTAAAGAAGTGGAGTCAACGGGTCCCACCTTTAAGGTTGGCACGCATGCGATCTCGCCAAAAGGGGTAGAGGTTATTAGCGAAGGCGAAGCTTTGTATGTTCGCACATCAACTACTGCAAAAGATTGGAAAAAGATGCGCTTGGTTGACTACTTTGTTGACCAGATAGTGATTAATGCGCTACCTGATACGCCAGAGGAACAGCTTCCCACCAAAAAGTTGTATACGCATACATTTACTCCCAAAGAGGAAGAGGTTATTACGTATAAAGATCGTCTATGGATCCGCAAAGGCGACAAGCCTGAATGGGAAACAAAAACACTGGCAGATTATATTGTCGGAGCAAAAACGAAAGAAGGGCGCGCAGTGCCTTCGGCCTACTGGAATGAGCACGTATTTACCAATGATGGAAAAGAAGTGGTGATTGTCGGCAGTGAAGCGTACACCAAAGATAAAGACGTATGGAGTGTTACCAAACTGTCTGACTATTTCGGTAAAGACTTTCCGCTTGAGGAAGAGGTAAAAAAGGTACAAAAAGTTGAAGACGAGGTTGCGGATAAACAGTTTGCCGTTATTAAGCCACGGGTTTTGGATGAATTGTTGAAGTTTATGCGTCCTGAATTGGTCAACCGTTTTGACGAAGTCATTATTTTTGAACCGCTTAAGTTTGTCCACATGCTTGAAATTGTTAAACTTCAGTTGAAGAGCCTTGCGAAGCTGTTGGAAGAGCAGAGTATTGGACTTTTTGTAACCGAAGTTGCCGAAAAAGAAATCGTGAAATCAGGGTTTGACCCGGTATTCGGCGCACGACCGTTGCGACGCACCATCCAACGAATAGTAGAAAATCCGATTTCTGAAATGATTATTGCCGAAAAAGTGCACGAAGGAAATGTGATCGTGGTTGATTTTGATGGCGATCAGTTGACGTTCACTATTGATACCTCAGGAGCCTATGCTCCCCAAATGAAAGAGCAGAAAAAGACGTTTACCTGTGGCACGTGTAAGCGTGAGTTTACCACGGTGGTTATGCCCGACCGAAGCACACCGGTATGTCCCTATTGTGGAGCAGCACAACTACAACAGAAAACAGACAGTCAGAAGCCGAATGAACCAGCGCCTGAGGAAAAAACAGAAGAGAAGTCGGAAGAAAAACCTGACGATAAATTGGTAAAGCCACAGGTGCCTCCGCAACCACACCTAGCGCCGTTGTAATCCTAGTTTTTAGGAACAGGATCAAGCCCTCCGCGAGACCATGGATTGCAGCGCACAATACGTTTCCCTCCCAGCATAAGTCCGCGCAGCACACCAAACCGTTCTACCGCCTTATACGTGTAGTGGGAGCAGGTGGGCTCAAAGCGGCAGGCGTTCCACGGCAGACCTACGGCTCGCAACAGGCTACCCAAAAACGGTGAAATACGCTGGGAATAAAAAGTGATACCGGTAAGCATAAGGTTACGTGTATTTTTCATGAAAAAATCGATCTTTGGGGACGGTATATTGTTGTTGTATAAAGGTAACGAGCGATTCTACTACAATGGGACGCCCGCACAGATACCAATCTGCCTGTGCTGCAACTTCCGGCGTAATGCTCGAGGTTATGCATTCCTGCATATGACCATTGAAATAGTGTGGTTCATCCATACGTTCACGAGATAAGCAGATGTGATAGGAAAAGTTGGGGTGTTTGGCATTAATCTCGCTCCAGAGTGAGGTAAAGTACACATCCTTTTTTCTGCGCAGCCCCCAGAACAGGTATAAGTCAGGCACGGGTTGCTGCTGGGCAATATGCAGTATCATGGATTTAAGTGGCGCAATGCCGGTTCCGGTTGCGAGCAGTATTTTAGGACGATGATTTTCTTTTAAGGTAAACACACCGATGGGTGCACGAAAATTAACAACACCTCCTTCTTTTAGTTGCAGTAAATATCGGGAACCTGGGCCCATGGGAGTAACGTCTACCATAGTTTCAATACGGGTACTCTCCGAGGGTGCGGAAGAAATGGAATACTGCCTAAATCCATCTGGTATTTGAAGCAGTATGTATTGCCCGGGGGTGAAGCTGATCAATGGTGGGTCTTTGAGGGTAAATACGAAACGGTAGATGAATGGCGCAACTTCTTCTTTAGCTTTTACCGTTGCTGCACATTGATAAAGCATAGACAGAAGTATAGCATGATATACTTTAATATCGTATGAGTACCAAGCCTGTTTCTGTGTCGGCATGTATGGCGGTTCATAATGAGGAAGAGCGTATTGGCCCTACCCTTGAGCGGGTAATTGACTGGGTAGATGAAGTAGTGGTTATTGACGGGGAATCAACTGACAAGACCGTTAAAATAGCCCAGAGCTTCGGGAAAAAAGTACGCATATATCACGAAAAGAACGCCCCTAACTTCATAGAAAACAAGCAAAGGGCCATTGAACGAGCACAATCAGCTTGGACCCTTGAGCTTGACGCCGATGAGTTGGTAACCGATGAGCTGCAAGATGAGATTATGGAAGCGGTGACCACTGACAAGGCAGGATTTCGTATTCCCCGCCTTAATCATTTTTTAGGTAAACCACTCAAAAAAGGAGGTCAATATCCTGACTTGAAGTTTCGCCTGTACCGGACTGGTTTTGCACGATTTCCCCTCCGGTCGGTGCATGACGAGGCAGCGTTGACCACCGAACATGCAGGCATGCCAATCGGAGAACTGTCTTGCCCGCTACTGCATTATCCGTATGCGTCCATTGCTGTGTATATGCGAAAAACCGTCCAGTACGCTCAGTTTGAAGCAGATGTGCTGTACGACAGGGGAATTCGTCCCAGTACAGGACTGTGGACACAGTACTATATCGGCAAGCCGCTGTATTGGTTTGTGTTGACGTACCTGCGCCACCGTGGGTATGTTGACGGGTTCCCCGGTTTTGCGTTTTCGTTATTTTCGTCAATTCGTTATTTGTTTGAATACGCAGCACTGTATGAACGTAGCACTCGTACATGATTATTTAGTGGAATACGGAGGTGCGGAACGCGTGCTTGAGACGCTGCATGATATGTATCCGACTGCCCCAGTGTATGTAGCTGCATGCAATGCAAAGGGTATGGGTGTGCATTGGAGTCGATTACAGCATTGGGACATACGGGTGTCATGGTTTGGGCATATCCCCATTATGAATCGTTTTATCTCCCCGTTTCGTTTTTTGGCCCCCCATATCTGGGAAAGCTTTGATTTTTCTGGCTATGACCTGGTGATCTCCTCTTCGGGTTGGTTCATGTGCAAGGGAATATTGACCCGTCCGGAAACCCTGCATGTGTCATACATTCACCACCAAAATAAGTTTCTTACCTATTATGAAACGCCCAATGATTGGAAAAAGAATAGCCTTAAGCGGGTGTATGCCCACGTAGTGGGTCCATCGCTGCGTACGTGGGACTATATCGGCAGCCAGCGGCCGGATGTATTAATAGCAAATTCACACGAAACGCAAAAACGGATAGAGAAATATTATCGTCGTGACTCGCTTGTTATATACCCGCCGGTTGACGAGCCTGCTGTCAGTCTTGAAGAGAAGCTAGCCAGTACGAAAGGTTATTACATTACTGTAAGCCGTCTTACCCCACCCAAACATATTGAGATACTCATTCAAGCCGCAAACAAACTGGCGTTACCCTTCTATATCGTGGGAAGAGGTGCCGACGAGGAACGGCTTAAGGCGCTGAGCGGCCCAACGATTACATTTATGGGGCAAGTATCGGACACTGAGCGAAATAAGCTATTGTTGGGCGCAAAAGCATTTTTGTTTGCTTCAAAAGACGATGAGTTTGGCATGGCGCCGGTAGAGGCCATGATGTATGGTGTTCCGGTTATTGCCTATAACAGCGGTGGAGTTCCTGAGAGTGTTATTGACGGAAAAACGGGATTATTGGTGAGTGAACTGAGCAGTGAAGCATTTGTGTCGGCCATCACCCAGTTTGAGAAGAACCCCTATGCGCCGTATGTGAAAGAAGCCTACCACCGTGCACGGAGCTTTTCGGTTAGTAAATTCAAGTCTCATTTTGTACAATTGGTGAACCATGCTGTCGCTGAAAAACATCACCATTCGCCTGCGCAATAAACCCATTGTAACCAATCTTTCACTGCAGATTAAACCAGGGGAACTGGTTGTTTTGATGGGTCCCAATGGATCAGGAAAGTCTACCCTGGCTCATACGATCATGGGTAATCCGTTGTACGAATTGGTGCAGGGAAGCAGTATTAAGATTGATGGACATGAAGTAAGCAATGCAAAACCAGAAGAGCGTGCGCAAGCCGGATTATTCTTAGGATTTCAAACCCCCATCGCCATTCCTGGTGTGAGTTTGGTGCGCTTGCTTCGCGAGCTGGTGCCGCAGGCAACGGCTGACACCAAGGCGTTTATGGTGCGATTGCGCACATATGCTAAAGAATTGGCGTTTTCGGAGGGGTTGCTGATGCGCGGACTTAACGACGGATTTTCGGGAGGCGAACAGAAAAAAATTGAACTGGTGCAGGCACTGTTTCTAGCAAAACACTACGCGATATTCGATGAGATTGAT
>PFEE01000033.1:0-841 GCA_002793745.1 Candidatus Roizmanbacteria bacterium CG10_big_fil_rev_8_21_14_0_10_45_7
GAGGGGGTAGGTGATGTAGGGGACGACGAAGGAGAAGGAGAAGCGGTACAGCTCAAGGTTGTAAAACTCGCACCGGACGGTGTTGTCGTACTTGGAGGATAAACGTGCGGCCCGGAAGAAACCGCATCAAAGGCTTGTATCCGCCACCAATACGTCGTTCCGGGAACCGGAAGTAACGAATGTGAAAGAGGACTTCCCTGCTTCCACACAAAACTAGTTACCGCACCAAGCTGAACATATTCCCATCCGGAGGGGGTTGTATCATTTGTCCATGCCTGAGTATGGACATCCAAAAAGTACCCCGTTGCACCGGAAACAGCAGACCAGGTAAAGGTTACCTCCGACGCGCCAGTGGCGGAACAACCGCTTGTTGGAACATTCAGTGAAGGTAAGGCAACGTACTTAAACCAGATATCGGCAGAATGGCCGGCGTTTAAAACCAAATTAGAAACTGTGTTCCCTGAATTAAAAGTTGAACTTGCACTGCACGTTGAGTCGTAACAGGTAACCGCGGAAATCGCATATCCGCTAATCTGGGTTGCAGTAACTGTGTAAGTTCCGGATGGCTTATTATTAAAGCTCCACGGATTTGCCGTACTCGAAGAATTTACTGGTCCGGAAATCGTTACGTTTTTGCCCAAAGGATTAAACAAATTACCGCTGGCATCAACATGCCTTCCGGTAATATTAACCGTAGCCGGCGCAGGTGTTGGCGTTGGTGTGGCAACTGCAGGTGTTGGTGTGGCAACTGCAGGTGTGGGTGTGGCAACTGCAGGCGTTGGGGAAGGGCTAACCGGGACGGGATCTAAATAAATGGCATAATGGGCGGTGTTGGAATTGC
>PFEE01000033.1:907-3342 GCA_002793745.1 Candidatus Roizmanbacteria bacterium CG10_big_fil_rev_8_21_14_0_10_45_7
AAGGTAAAGGACAGCTCCCCATAAAAACGGCCCCGCCGGAAGAAGCGGATCCGCTCGAACAATACGGTCCATATCTTTCTGGATTATGCACACTATCATGCCATCCTCCCCATACTCCTTCCCAAAAGACGTTAAGGCCCACATCGTCAGAGGAATTACCAAAACCGTCTGACTTACAGTTGACCGAAAAAGTACCGCCTATCAAGCTACCTGTGTAAGCATCCTTAATATCAACCTGCACCTGAACCCACCATATAGGATCGGGCTTGGACCCGGAAACAAAACCATTTGTATAGCCATCATAAGTGTAACTGGAGGCTTGCGCGCCTCTTATAGAAAATACATACAAGGCAAGAAAGATAAAAAACCCCAAACCTAAAAGAAATGTTTTTTTACTAGCCACCGATTTTTACCCCCGAATTTTTGCGGTAATCCAAGTACCACTCTTCAAAACTTTTATTTTCTAATGGACCGATTGTTTCATCGGTAACTTTTAGTATCACGTAATCTCTTAAAGTTTCGACAAGTTTTACCTGTCCGGAACTAATTGAATTAAAATCGGAATAAATTGCAGACGCTCCAGGAAAAGCAGCTAAATTGGACTGGGCAAGCTTTGTGTTTGTCTTAGGCAAATAAATTAAGCCGAGATCCCCGCCTCTTGCTGAGGAAGCGGAATCTTCCGAAACTGCTGCTGCAACCTTTGCAAAATCTTCTCCACCCTGGATACGCTTTAACGCATCCTCCGCCTTTTTCTTTTTAGAAGCATTAGCTTTTTCGAGCTTTGCTCTACCGCTCGGTGTAAGGTCCTCTGTTCTGGCGAATTGCGGCATATCCTTGGTAACCCAAATCCCCCAGAAATGCTTTTTTGTCTGCAGTTGGGCTAATTTTTCTTTCAATACAGTCAGCCTTTGGGTAAGAAGTACTTGGTCAAGCGTCGTTTTGTACCGAGAAGCAAGCTCCTGTTCGTATTTAGCCCAATCCCCGCCGGCAACTTTATCCACAATTTCCGTTTTCAGGCGTGCCTTCACTTCATCGTTTGTAACTTCTATACCGTTTTTCTTCAGAAAATCGGTTAAAAGAAGATCCATAATGAAATCTTCCCTGACCTTTTCATCCATTTTTGCCAATTCTTCTTCTGAAAGTTTTGAAATGTTTGAGTAAAAGTACTTTTGGTCGCTAAGACGCTTGTCAAATTCCCTCTGGCTGACTGTTTTTCCGTTTACTTCGACTGCCGCCTTGCCGGTTCCTAGTTTCCCGTCCTTAAAAGTAAGAAAGCCCTGCCAAAACAGGGCACCAATAAGAGTAACGCCGACTAGAAACAGGACGATAATAACAACGGGAAGCATCGGCCGGCCGGATGAGGGTTGAGATGGTTGAGAGGGTAAAGAAGGCGCAGCACTTTTTGCAGGCGAAGAAGTATCGCTCGATAAACTTTTATTTTTGGCAGGCACAGACATTCTGGGTAAAATATTCCCTTATCTCCATTGAAAACTAACAGGGACAAAAGATCAAGAAAGAAGCGGCTGAGCGTCTAGCGTATTGCGTCTAGCGTTAAGCTAATTTACGGCGCGACTTCGCGCCAGGAAAGAGCAGATGTTCCTAGCATGGAAGAGGGCATAACCAGGTATTTCGGGTCAAAATTGAACTTTATCGCCGGATCAGTGGTATTACTACATATTGCCCCGCAAACACCGGCACCGCCTCCCAAAATCCGCTTCAGGTCGGATTGGTTGGTATAAACCGCCCCGTTTATGGCAAGCTGTGCACCAACAAAATCCGTATCGCTCGTTTGCGTATGGAAAGTCTGGCCGGCTACATAAATACCGTCGACCCCGTTTACGTTGGTATTAACCCTTATATCACCTTTGACAATAAAGACCATTGCAACGTTGTTTGGAACAGAAACCGTGCTTGTTATTGTCATATCCCCGTTCACAAACCAATAATAGGTTCCCGCAGTGGAAGGAATAGTAGAAGAACCTGAAAACGTAGCCGACGAATCGCAATAATTCGGTCCGATTGCATGATCACTGAAATCACACGGTTTATTTCCTTTTGCCTTCGCATCAAGCAAAAACTTTTCGGCAAGGTAAAGGTAAATAACCGTCGGAACTTGCCTTTGCGTGTAATTTGTAATTTTCCATCCAGAATTTACGTTTGGGGAAACACTTGACCCAGCCACCAAATAATTGCTTTGGTTTCTTCCGGTAGGAGGGTTCTGGCTAATGCTGATCGTTCCCTGGCTTCCTACCCCCCCGCCAATTCCTTCAAACCAGGAGTTAACATCCACCCGATATGTTTTCGATTTTTTATTGTTAATTTCACTATCTTCAATTACCTGCCCGTTCGGGCATCCTTCATAATCGGCAAAAGCGTAACCCGTAAAATCACCCGGAGACTGTGGAGAAAGGACCTCAAACTTCCAGTCGGCACTT
>PFEE01000033.1:3364-3657 GCA_002793745.1 Candidatus Roizmanbacteria bacterium CG10_big_fil_rev_8_21_14_0_10_45_7
AATAAAATCCCATTTTGAAGTCCCTGACAACATTACCCTGACCGGTGTTTTTGACTTTTATCTTGACGTAAATAGTGTCACCAGGCCCAAAAACGGAACTTGGGGCCAAAGTGCTATAAGTATTATCTGTGTAAAACCCCAGTTCGCTTGCCGCATCTTCAAAATTGAGGTCCGGCTTAGGTCCATGTACAGCCAGACCCTGAATACCGACTCGGCCTGAAGTCACAGAATCCGCATTATAGCCTATATTTTCCCAAGGGCCGGGGGTAGCCGAAAACGGATCGCTTCTTGCC
>PFEE01000021.1:0-1848 GCA_002793745.1 Candidatus Roizmanbacteria bacterium CG10_big_fil_rev_8_21_14_0_10_45_7
AGGCAACGCTGCGGCTTATGGAGCTGGCGACTATTATGTCTGATGGTCCACAAGACTTACTCGTTAACCCCTTTGATCCCTCAGTTACACAGGATATTGAAAACACGTTACGCAATGCCAGCATTGGTTTTATCGTAAGCGTGCAGGGTACTACGATCCGAGTTAAGAATCCGCCTCTGTCACAGGAACAGCGGGAAAAGTATGCAAAACTGGTTTCACAATACACTGAAGAGGGTAGGGAAAAGCTGCGAAAAGCACGAGATGAAATCCGCAAAGACGTAAAAATCGCTTTTGATGCGGGTGAGCTGTCTGAGGATGAAAAATACCGCACTGAGCAGGAAATTGAAACCGCCACTAAGGCATTCATGGACCGCATCGATGAGATTAAGCAATCTAAGCAGAGAGAGGTTATGATGGTCTAATGATAACCCTACTATCTTTTTTTGGCGTTTTATTTATCCTGGTCGTCATTCATGAATTCGGGCATTTTTTTGTAGCAAAAAAGAGCGGCATGCGCGTAGATGAGTTTGGTTTTGGCTTGCCGCCACGTGCCTGGGGAAAGAAAATAGGAGAAACGCTGTATTCGATTAATTGGCTTCCCTTGGGAGGATTCGTCAAGATATTTGGAGAAGAAGCAGGGGAGGTGGGCAAAGGTTCATTTTCAAGCAAGCCGTGGTACCTGCGGGGTGCAGTGATTGTAGCCGGACCTATCATGAATTTTGTATTAGCCGTTTTTATTCTTTCAGTTCTGTTTACCAAAGGTATTTGGATACCCACCACGGATGTGCGCATTGCAGAGATTATGCCGGGCTCTCCCGCAAAGTCGGCGGGACTTAAAGCCTCTGATATTATTCGTTCAATAGAGGTCGAAGACGGCACGTCATACCGCGTACAGTTTACCTCCGATGTTTCGAAATACACCAATCAATATAAGGGCAAAACAATAAAATTGACGGTAAGTCGGGATGGGAAAGCACATACTATACTCGTCACCCCCCGCGTTAATCCACCCAAAGGCCAGGGAGCTTTGGGCATCAGTATTTCGCAAACCGTTTTTACCAAAGTTGCTTGGTATAAGGCGCCGTACGAGGGAGTCAAGAGTGCGTTGGTATTAAGCCGTGAGTTTTATAAGGAGCTTGGTAGAGCCCTGTTTCATCTAGCCCGATTTGAAAATCCCCAGGTAGCGGTTACGGGGCCGGTGGGTATAGCCAAAATTACGGGAAGCGCAGCGCAAAGTGGCATAGAAACGCTTTCATTATTCTTGGCACTATTTTCGCTCAATTTATTCCTTATTAACCTGCTTCCGTTTCCTGCTCTCGACGGGGGGCAACTAGTGTTTATCATTTTTGAGGCGATACGCGGGAAGTCAATAAGTAGTAGCATTAAGCAACGGGTTAATACTATCGGATTTGCACTGTTGATTTCAATGATGATACTGATTACGCTTAACGATATAAGGGGATTATTGAAATAACTGCCCTATGGCTGCATTAATTGTCACTCATCAGCGCCCTGATCTTGATGCCTGTACGGCCGTATGGCTGGTACGCACGTTTATAGAAGGATTTGCCACGGCTGATATTGTGTATGTACCGGCAGGTGGAACATATGAGAACAAAATAGCCGATACTGATCCTCGGATTATTCATGTTGATACCGGTTTGGGGAAGTTTGACCATCACCAGCTTTCAGAGCGCTCCAGTGCGGCAGAACGGATTGTGGCGCAGGTGATAAAAACGCAAAGACTGGGAGAAAACACCATTGCGGCGCTTGAACGATTAGCGGAAGTTGTAACGGCGGTGGATAATTTTGAGGAAGCCCTACTACCACAGGCCTCTGATGATTTTT
>PFEE01000021.1:1933-4406 GCA_002793745.1 Candidatus Roizmanbacteria bacterium CG10_big_fil_rev_8_21_14_0_10_45_7
AAGAGGACAGCGACATTATGCAGTTTGGCCTCGATGGAGTTGAATCATTTTTTATGATACTGAAAAATAAGGCAGCAGCCGAGTTGGATATTGCCCAAGGGGTGCCATTTGATCTGGGAACGGTAAAAGCACTGGGCATTATGACGCGCAATGAAGAAGCACTTATATTGGCACAAAAAAATGGGTATGGACTCGTCATTCGTAAGGATCCCTCAACAGGCAACGCCCGCATTAAAGCGCGCCCTGATTCATCAGTTAATCTGAAAGCTGCGTATGAAGAGATTAAAAAACAGGATACCAAAGGTCATTGGTTTTTGCATGGTTCGGGTAAAATGTTATTGAATGCATCTGACAAAGGGGGCTCTACAGAGCCTACAAAGCTAACTTTACAGAATCTGATCCGCATATTGCAGGACACGGTGTAGGATTTGCGAAATGGTGCCCCGTAGCGTATACTTATTCGTGTGATTGGAGATGTTTTTAATGGTAGCAGTAATTAAATCAAAAGGCCAAAGCAAAGACAGTATGCTCCGTCGTTTCATCAAAAAAGTGAATGATGAGGGATATATTGACGTGCTCAAAAACAGAACGTTTTATCATCCGCCATCTATGGTTAAAAAAGAGAAAGCGAAAGAGCTTTCTAAGCGCAAGCGTAGCTTTCGCGACTAATGTTCATGCTACATATTGACGTTTCTGCTGATCCACGTTATAAAATAGACAGACGTTTTATACGAAGTTTTCTCAAAGATGGTTGGGAAAAGCGATTGTTGCCCAGCGGTAAAGTCAGCGTTGCCTTTGTGGGTTCACGTAAGGCACGCGAGCTTGCAAAGAAGTATTTGCATGACGATACTGCGCATCCGGTTATTACGGTTCCCCATGGAACCAAAGGCGCACTATTTCCGGGTGGTGACGACGTGATTGGTGAAATCGTCATCTGTTTTTCGCAGGTGGTTATTTTTGCCGCAGAACAGGATAAAGAAATTAATACCGTGATCAGCCAGTTTTTAGATCACGCCATGACGGTTTTAAGCAATGTACTATCGTGAATATCGACCTCAAACACTGCAAGACATTGACAATGAAAAGCGCAAGGCGCTTATGACTCAACTGTTATCACATCCGCAGCATATTCCTCACGCATTCTTGTTTTCTGGCTCAAAAGGAACCGGTAAAACCTCAACCGCACGCATCATTGCCAAGGTCTTAAACTGTGAGCGCAATATGTTTGCTGACAAAAAAAGCAAGCAGGTCGTAGATGCCTGCGGTACGTGCGACACCTGTAAGGCCATTTCTGCCGGCAGTTTTTTGGATGTTCATGAGCTTGACGGCGCATCAAACCGGGGAGTAGATGACGTCCGCGCGCTGCGTGAGGAGGTAAAATTTGCACCGGTTCAGGGACGCTACAAACTCTACATCATTGATGAGGCGCACATGCTGACCAAGGAAGCCTTTAACGCATTGCTTAAAACGCTGGAAGAACCCCCTCGTCATGTGGTGTTTATTCTGGCCACCACGGAAGAAGAAAAAATTCCGGATACGATTATGTCCCGCTGCATTCCGATTACGTTTAATCGAGCTACTCACGAAGAGTTGTTGGTCTCGCTTGAACGTATTGCAAAAGGGGAGGGTCTGCGACTGTCCAAAGAGGCTTTCTTGCTTATTGCAAAGGCTGCACGCGGTTCGTTTCGTGACGGGGCAAAGTTGCTTGAGATGGCAGTCCAGGGGACTGATAACAGCATAGAAGCTATTACTGCGATGCTTGAAACCCAGGGAAAAAAAGGAAGCACTGAATTGCTTACTGCTCTGCTTGCACATGATGAAAAAAAGGCGATTACGTGGTTGTCTGCCTTTGAAAAACGGGGAGGGTCGGCAAAGCTCTTGATGGAGTCGCTGTTTGATGAATTGCACGAACTGCTGTTGGCAAAAAATGAACTTGAAACGGCGAGTGTCGTCTCAAAAGCAGTGTTGGATAAAACGTCAAAGGCTGATATTGCAGGACTAACCAAAAAATTGATCAATTGCTATGCTCAAACTAAGTATTCTCCCATTGAAATACTGCCGCTCATGATTGCGGTCTCCTCATTCTGCGAGGATAAAAAAAGTAGGTCGTAGATGCACCAAAGGTGCGCATATACTGCTATAATTTTATTATGGCAGGATGGTATTCATTACAACCTACTACGGTTATTGCACAGCTCGCGACCCGAATTTCTGGTTTGCGTGAAACAGAGTGCGAAGCGCGCCTTGTCACTCAGGGAAAAAATAACATCCCCCGCAAACAACCGCCGTCTGCATTCATATTTTTTCTACGCCAATTCCAAGATGTTTTTATTGTCATGCTGTTGGCTGCCGCTGCTATCTCTTTTTTTCTGGGCGAGTGGATTGATGCCATCAGCGTTGCGGTGATTGTGATGGTAAATGCCGTAATAGGATTTATACAGGAATATAAAGCGCAGAAAACGCTTGATGAGCT
>PFEE01000061.1:0-675 GCA_002793745.1 Candidatus Roizmanbacteria bacterium CG10_big_fil_rev_8_21_14_0_10_45_7
TGTATTACCTCATAGGAGCCTATGTACTGCGCACATTTCATACAACCAAATCACTGCAGTTTATAAATCCGGTTATCTTTTTTCTTCTTACAGCCATTGTTTTTTTATCGGCATACCATACCTTCAAAAATAAATACAAAAGCCTGATGGCAACTTTTGCGTTTACGGCACTACCAATGATTAATATTTTTCCACCCATGGTAACCAATGAGTTCCTTAATACATTCTGTATTACTGCCAGCATTATGTCTGCTATTTTTATAGCTACCGCAAAAACACGGAAACAACTTATTATTGCGCTATCACTATGGCTCTTAGCCGCAGTGGCAGGAATCTATACCAAAATTACTATCCTTACCGCACTTCCAGCTTTTTTTACCGCACTCGGTATTCAGCTGGCAGAGCATAAGTCGATAATCCAAAAAAAGGTTAAGATCATACTCTTTATACTTTTTTTTGGTTTATTCTTTATTTCTTCGCTACCTATTTTATCCAGAAAGCAGGGAGGGGAATCGCCTTCAAATATACAACGCATAGCTACATCTCCTTTCAAAAAAGACATAGTATTCTTTACCCGCCTTGATTGGATAGTAAAGCTCGATATGTTCAATGCCCATTACTACTCTTTCTTAGGAGGATCATGGAATAGTTTTTGGCAGGATGGGCATAATGCCA
>PFEE01000061.1:724-895 GCA_002793745.1 Candidatus Roizmanbacteria bacterium CG10_big_fil_rev_8_21_14_0_10_45_7
AGGATTCATGCTATTCCCCTTGTCGCTTTATGGGCTTGGTATGATGTGGAGAACACATAAAAAAGAAATGCTTGTTATAGGATCGTATGGCATAAGCGCACTGCTGTTCTATATTTTTTACAACGCCATAAGTACACACTATTCTGCCGTACGGCTAACCTATATCATGCC
>PFEE01000061.1:907-1056 GCA_002793745.1 Candidatus Roizmanbacteria bacterium CG10_big_fil_rev_8_21_14_0_10_45_7
GTACGCCTTTGGCATAGCCTGTGCCGCTACTCATAAAAAACTGCGATGGGTCCTGCTGGCGTTACTCCTTATTCAATATTCGGTCATGGTATCTCACTTCTGGATCCAACCTTGGTGGCACGTTACCCGGTAATTTTATCTTGCGCTGA
>PFEE01000061.1:1133-4981 GCA_002793745.1 Candidatus Roizmanbacteria bacterium CG10_big_fil_rev_8_21_14_0_10_45_7
ATAAGCGGGGCAATTAAATACCGGTAGGTGTCAACCGGAAATAATGACTGTGCAATATCTGCCCATTTTTCGCTTAAAAAGTCATCCTGCAAAGTTATTCCGTACGAGCTGATTTTATTGATCGTGTTATTACGGAAATAGAATAGGCCATGCAAAAAAGCATATGACAACTCAAATGTGGTCGCACAGCGGGCAATGGCTTGCAGAGTGCTGTCTAAACGAAATTCCGATCCATTGGCTGCGGCTTGCCTCATAACGTTTTGCAACAAGGGTACCAAGGACAAAGCTACGCTTGCTTTTAGGGGCAGTAATTCTCCCTGTGCCTTAAGCTGCCAATTTTGCGAGACAGCAGAGGTAAGGGAATTGCGCAAAGACGTTTCAATAGTGTGTGCATATTGTTGGGGAGGCAGGGCTTGTTCACCAGACAAACCTAAATACGCAATTACTTTATGGTTGTCTATGTCAACTACTGCCGGAGTATCTGCCGTATCGGGAGAGAGTAGCAGAGGAGCATTAATACCCAATCGTTGTGCCTTAAATTGAGTCAGTTGCATCGTATTGATGGATATCGTATCCGCTGCAGGGAACACAGCAGGGTTCCAGGTTATGTTGCTGTCCTGAGGGGGATAGTCATTCATGGGACAGTAAGGGCCCCCTTCCCATTGGACTGGTAGTAAACGGTAATGTTCCGCTCTCATAAGCCTATAGTATATCATAAACAAAATTGCTAAGTCGTTCGCGAGCGATATGGCATGGTACAATTATCCCCATGTATAAGCGCAAAGCCTTTTGGATAACATCCATTTTTGGTATTACCACCATTATTAATATAGCTACCCAGCTTATTATTGCACGCTTTTTTGGCGTGTCGGGCTCGCTAGACGCGTTTTTGCTGGCGGTTACGCTTCCCACCATATTTATGACGACCATGTACGCCAGCGTAAACGATATGTTTTTGCCCATATATACCAAGGCGCTGCAGAGCAAAGCAAAGACAGCTGCGCGCATAGCCGGCTCATGGTGCAAGCAGCTCTCCCTTATGGGTAGCATATTGACGGTTATTATGGTTGCAGCTCCCTGGATAGTATTACTGTTACTGTTTGGTAATGATGGAGTACGGGGAACGCAACACCTTCGTATTATGGCCCCCACCTTTTTATTGGGACTGCTTAACGCCCAGCTGATGAGCATGGCGTACGCAAAAAAACATTTTCTATTGCCGCCGTTGCTGCAGCTTGTTGGGGCGGGGGTAAATGCAGCTGTTGTTGTATTTTTTGGTACATCAATGGGAATATATGCACTATCTGTCGGTTTTTTGCTTAACTATACTGTACAATTTATATTACTTTTACCGTACGCACAATTTGATTTATCGGCGCCACGAGTCGAAACAAATAACTTGTACAAGTCCTGGCTGCCGCTTATCGGAGCCTATATACTGCTGCGAAGCGACACCTGGCTCCTGCGTTTTTCCTCAACCGGACTGGGAGAAGGAGCGGTAAGCACCGTTAACTACGGTGCGCGCATTATGTCGCTTTCGGCAGGCATTATTACCTCGGGCATTAAGGTGCTACTGTTTCCGCTTCTCTCTGAGGCAGCCGCGAAGAAAAATACTGTCCGATTTAACGCGCTTGTCGTAAAAGGACAGATTGCGGCTGTAGTGCTGGGGGCAATAGCCGTTATTTTTATCCTTCTTGTTGCCCGCCCGCTGGTTGAAACTTTTTTGGTTGCGGGAGCCTTCAGCAGCGAAAACGGTAGGGCAGTGTTAAATCTGTTGCCGTGGTTTGTTCCCGCCGCACTGGGTTGGGCACTGTTTGAAGTTGCCGCTGCGCCGTTTTTGGCGCTTGGCAGGCAGAAAATTGTAGCCTCTGTTACCGGCCTTAGCTTTGTAGGCTCCGTCGTATCAACGTTTATTCTTAAGCCACAACTGGGCATACTCAGCGCTCCCATTGCCGTTGGCCTGTTGGTAGGGGTAAACACGCTGGTGTTGGGCAGTATCTGGTATTTGTTTAGGCAACAACTGCTTAAACCAAAAAAATCATGAAAAAGAGCAGTATGGCTATCCTGGTGGGACTGCTTATGTTATCGGCTTTTTTTCGATTCTACCGCCTGTTCCAACTTATGCCCTTCACCATTGATGAAGAATACGTATCACAGCTTGCCTGGACCATTAAACAAGACTTCCACGTTATTTGGATTGGTGTGAGTGCCGGCAGCACTAACTATTACCTGGGGCCAGGATACGTATACTTTACTGCCTTACTCTACGCTATTTCCCAAGGTAACCCTATAATACTGGGTGTAGTTAGCTCACTGCTGGGCATTGTTACAACATTCGTATTATTCTGGTTTACCAAATCAATAAGCAACGAAAAAATAGCACGGGCTGCAGCGTTTGTCTATGCCGCCAGCACCTATATAGCGCTCTACGACCGGCGCTACTGGCCGCCACCTTTGGGGCTTATGGGGCTGCTGATGCTGTGGACCGTAACGGCTGCACATAACAAATCCGCCTGGTTTATCGCAACAGCCGCCCTTATTGGTCTATCGCTTCACCTCCATCTTTCGCTGCTGTTGTTTGTTCCATTTTTTGCCTATGCACTGGTTGTTTCATTCCGTGCAAAAAAAATGTCACTGCCTATTATGCTTGGCATGATTGGCGCGTATCTGGTCATAACCTCACCGCTTTTAGTCTACGACCTGCTGCACAATGCTGATAATCTTAAGGCTCCGTTTGCGCTCCTCTCATCGCAAGGAGGAACGCTTTTGCCCTCACTAAACTCACACGCTGCAACGGCCATGGCGGTGCTGGCACGGATCTGGAATAGCTCAGTGCACGTAGGTGGTTTTGACGCATTGCTGTACTTGTTTCTTTCGTTACTGGCCATCACCCTTTGCATACGCGCAACCAAATATCCCGGCCTTACTATGGTAGGTGTGGTTATTATGGCGTTTCTTGCTGCATTCATGCTATATCCCGGCCGTATCCAAGAATACTATCTTGCGGGCATGCTACCATTCATGTGTATTGCCATGGGAATCTTGTTTCTTCAAACGCCAAAACTGGTGCGCATATTAATGATAGTCGCTTATATAACCGTCAATGCTATTTCCTTGCATAACCATGTCGAACCCCAATCACTGCAAACAAAAATTAATCTTATTCACCAAGTACAGGCCGTCACCAAAAAACAACCCATTGCCCTTACCACCACAGAGGATTACCGTCTTAACGGCGGCTGGCACTTTTTGTTTATGACCGAAAGGACCCAGGTAGTGGAGGGAAGTGCGCAGCCCTTGTTTGGGTGGATTTACCAGCAATATCAACCAGGAAACCAAAAAGCCAAACATCGCATTGTTATAGAATATACTGATAACGGTTTTCGTTACCGACTATGACTTATCACATTACCGCCCTTATTCCAGCTAACAATGAAGAGCAAAACATCGAGCGATGCGTTAAGAGCCTCATTGACTGGTGCGATCGTGTCGTGGTGATTGATATGAACAGCACCGACCATACCGCTTCAACTGCGAAGGAGCACCATGCGACGGTGGTGCGTTGGCAAAAGAATAACGATAAGCCCTTTATTGTTATTCAGGAGGCAATTAATGCCCAGGCGCAAAGCTCGGGCACTGAATGGGTACTGCGTATCGATGCTGATGAGGTGGTGACGGATGAGCTTCAGAAAGAAATACAACAGATCCTGGAGCAGGGAGCAAAAGCAGCGTATAAAGCGTATGGCCTTCCGCGGAAACAATATTTCTGGGGTGGATTTCTGCAAGGAGGAGACTGGGCGTATGACCGACTCGTGCGGCTGTACCAACCATCAGTTGCTGCCTATGAC
>PFEE01000061.1:5185-14379 GCA_002793745.1 Candidatus Roizmanbacteria bacterium CG10_big_fil_rev_8_21_14_0_10_45_7
CTAAGCGCGCAGTCTGGAATATGCTGGCATTACCGCCTTATATTTTTTTGCGGTGGATGCTGTGGCACCATGGATGGCGCGACGGATTACGGGGCATCGTGGCGGGAATTATGCGCGCCTGGTACGAGTTTATTTTGTGGGCAAAATATCTTGAGCGTACTCAAAAATAAAACTTCAATCAAAATGTTGTAGATAGTCTGTGGTAATAGACGCTTCTTAATAGAAAAATTAAAGAAAATCAAGGACAGCAAAACTTTTTCGATATGCTTGCAGATCGTGGGTTTACTCTAAGGACTAAACCCGTAAAATACATCAAAAGCAGAAAAGGTATGATACTTAAGGGAAATCTTGATGTTGAACTGACACTTGACATGAGCCAACTTACTAATAAATATGATTGTGCAATTCTTTTATCCGGTGATTCTGATTTTGAGGCTTTAGTAAGGTTTGTACGAAGTAAAGGAAAGCAAGTTATAGTGATTTCTTCACGTTGGCATATTGCAAAAGAACTCATACAAGCTGCACATGTATATATTCCTTTAGAAAAATTACGTAAAGATTGGGAGAGGAAAAAAGGTAAGCTTTAAAAAAATCATCCCGCCCTTTCAAGCGGGAGAAGTATATTCTGAATATATTTTAGAACTAGGATATCATTTTGTCAATGACAGTTTTAATTTCGAAACAATCACAAAAAAAATAATGTCGCGAATAAGCAGCATCACCCGAAATACAAGCGAAATGGCAACAGCATAGGCAATGGGTACGCCAACCAACGCCAGAAGGTAACCCATGACACCCTCCCGAATACCTAGGCCTGAAGGAAAAGGAATAGCCAGTAATCCCACTACCCAGGCAACAATATACGCACTACCGGCATAAAATAGTACCGCTACAGATACAGAAGGGTGCGCTGCATACAGAAACGATACAAACGCGCCTGCAGTAAGAGTCCACGACAACACGCCGGATATAAGAATAAACGCCCGTGCTTTAACCGTGAACGGCGGCAACAGCATAACCACACGCGGAAGCAACATCTTCCACAGCCGGTTAATGCAGGTTATCCAGTAATTAAGCGTAATGAATGCGAATACAACCAACACCAGCGCAATAATCTGCACATACAACGGGAAAAAAAATATGCTGAACAGCGTTCCGGTTATAATCACTGATATCATAAACAGCGCCGTTAGCTTCGATAGTGTTTTTACCGATGCGCCTACCTGTTGAGATAGAGAAATGGCCAGGTTTACATGGCTCCACACGCCACCGGGAATATAGTTAAGCATATTGGTGAGAGCGCGTTGACGAAATAAAAACCAATACTGAGTTGGTATCTTGTTGGCCTCAAGTAAAAATTTGAACTGCAAGGTACTTGCAAACACAATACAAAAACTTAATAACAACGCCAATAAAGCAAATACATAATTAAGGTTACGTGCTACCTTTATTAATTCACCCCCATTGCGGCTAATAAACAACGCAATAAACATGAATGCAACAAAAAAACAAATGCGCTGGAAAAGGACGACGTACTTATTACCCATAGCTGGTATGGAGCATAGTAAGAACTGATTGAGCCAGGCTATCCCACGTTAATTCCTTCGATATGGCCTGTATTGCTTTTTGATAGTTACGCTTATGCTTGAAAAAATCAATAATAGCCTCAGATAATTGAGTAGGATTATTAGGAGGTACCATTGCACCTATAGTACCTAATGCAAACATATCCGGCACGTCACCCACCTCACTGGCAATAATGGGCAGATTATAACGCAGCGCTAATTTCGTCGATGCCGTCCCAGTTGCCGTTATATACGGAAATACCGCAACATCAGCCGCGGCCATATACAGAGGAATGTTAGAATCGAGAATAAATGCATTGTGTAGTATTACTTCATGCTGCAACCCCAATGCGGTAATCTTATCCTGGTATCGCTGCTCATCTCTCCAAAAATCACCCGCAACCAGCAACTTGATAGACGGGATCGCTTGTCGCACTGAAACAAGCGCCTCTAGTAACACCTCAAGGCCTTTATAGGGCCGTACAATGCCAAAAAATAACAAAAGCGGTGAAGACACGTTAAGTTTTTTTTGTGCATCCAATTTTTGGGGCATGGAAACAGCAGTGTTTGGTATGGGGTTCAAATGTAGATTAGTTTCTTTATGGGGAAACATACGCAACAAATCCTGCTGCAGGGTTTTGGCATGGGTTATATACCCATGCGCAAGCCAAAAAACCATATAAGAGAGCAGGGACTTCCACCACGATGGTTCATGATCCGAAATATTATGCACAACAACAACGATTTTAGTTTGAGTAGTAAGCCGCACCAGTAACATAACCACCATATAAGGAAGTGCCCAAAAAAATGTCCACCATTGCACTATCATCATACTGGTGTCGAGTGTTTTGATATGCCACCACACACGTACCCATGAAAACGGCGACAACCAATCAAGGAGCGACAGCTCACCCGGTATCTCGGGAAGATTCAGCTGGGCAGTTGGTGATCCTTTATAGAATTGTTTTGGGTAGGGGCGAGAAAAAGATAGTACTTGAACCGGCACGCCGGCCTTTTTGAGAGCATCAGCCAGATAATGGGTATACTCAACAATACCTCCCTGGAAATGGGGATTGGTGGGGCCGATAAGCACCATCATACGTATGTGCGGCGAATCTGTAATAGGGTAACCAGTGCATCAAAAAATTCCCTTGGAGTTGCATTTGACGAACCCATTTTTCTATTCACAAAACGTGATGGTATTTCAATAAATCTATAACCTTTGTTATACAACATATAGGCACTTTCAGAAAGCATAACAAATCCTGAGCTAATCATACGGCGGCTGAGCAGCGTAGCAACAGCCGCACGTGAGTAACAACGAAAACCATTAGTGGCATCATGCAAAGGAAGATGCAGCACCAGTTGGATAAGTATATTTGCGCACGCGCTTAATATCTTTCGCAACAGCGGCCATCCTTCTATACGACTCCCCGCAATATAGCGTGAACCAACCGCAATGGTGTTATCACGGCATGCTGTCACCAGTGCCGATAATTCACGGGGATTATGCGAATAATCGGCATCCATTTCTATAATGCGGGTATAACTCGATTGTTTATATACTTCCCGTATGCCATGCAATACTGCAGAGCCTCTACCATTCTTGCTTGTACGCTGAATAAGTGTTACCTCTCGCGAGGCAAAGCTACTAACCGATCCACTGGTATCATCGGGTGAATTGTCATCAATAACCCATATATGACACCCTGGTAACTGCATCAGTACATCACGTAAGGTTTTAACAATAGTATCGCGTTCGTTATACGTAGGAATAATGACCGCACAGTTACGATAATTTTTGTTGCCTGATATAGTCATTAAATGCAGTTATAACATAGTCAAGATCCTGTTTTGATAGCTTCTGGTGACAACCGATATAGAACCCATGATGGTTTAGGTTCGTACTGACCGGATAGTCTTTAGGATTGATCTTTAAAAACCGATATACCGGCTGATTAATAAGCGGCAGCAGGTACCGCGTTTCTATACCCCGTTTTTCCAAAAACAGCAGTAAATCATCACGTTTAATACGGGCATCGCGTATAACCAAAGGGTATACCATATACACGTGTTCCGATCCCTCTCTGTGTGAAGGAAGTTGAAAAAAAGGCTCAAGATTGTGCAATCGTTTAGTTAGGTAAGCGGCATTACGCTGGCGCGGTACAATAATATCGGCATAGGTCTCAAGCTGAGATAGTCCGAGCGCTGCCTCAAGTTCAGTCACCCGATAACTATATCCTATATGGCGGAACTTAAATCTGTTTTTAAGCACAAATGAAAATGACTGTGCGCTCGTATCAGCGTCATCGTCAATGGAAAGATACACGCTGTCACGGCCATGATTACATAAACTTTTCATCAGTAAAGCTAGCTTATGGTTATTGGTTGTAGCTACTCCTCCCACTCCGGTGGTAACCAAATGGGCCGTATACATAGAAAAACACGCGACATCGCCCCACGAACCTACCACTCGTCCTTTGTGCTTCGCAAACATGGTTTCACATGAGTCTTCGATAATCGACAATTTGTGTCTCCGAGCTATCGGGAGTATCTTTGACATATCGGCCGGTTGGCCAAACAGATGCACCACCATAATTCCGCGCGTACGTTTGGTAATCGCTGATTCAATGAGCTTTGCTTGCAGATCATAGTGCTGCGGATCTACATCAACAAAGCGGGGTACCAACCCATTTTGTAAAATGACATTCACGCTGGCAACAAAGGTGGTTGACGGAACTAAAATTTTATCTCCGTCTTTCCATCCTTTGAGGATTTTGAGCGCATGCAATGCAACCTGTAGTGAGCTTGTTCCGCTGTTACTGAGTACCGCAAAACGCGAGCTATGCATACGCGCAAATAATGTTTCAAACCGTTGGCTAAACGAACCGTAGGTAATTCTGCCCGACGCCAACACTTCGTGCACATAATCAATACCTTTTTGGGTAATATGTGCCGTTCCCAGTTCTACTGTTCTCATGGGCTGCATTACTTTCTTTTGTTACGGGGCTTTAACGTAATAAGAGTGCTTACCCGTGTTCCGTCTGGTGCAATAAGTGGTGTTTGTTTTAGCATATTTCTTTTTATATATGAGCTCATCCGTTCATCAAATACTTGGTTGATTATAAGGTAGTCACTTGCTGCGAGCAAACGTTCATATGCCTCATCTGATACCGGAACCGTAGGAAACTCAAGTAAATGTGTGGAAGGATACTGAGTTTGCAATATAAAATAAGGGTCGGGAATATGTGATAAATAGATGGTGCCATAGCGTGGTATGTTATGAGCAAGAACGGACTGCAAGTGTGCATATGAGGGGTACTGTATGATAGGTGAACGGATTAACCACATATTAAGAATAAGATAGAGTGCCACCATACCATAAGCTAGTTTTCGTATCGCACAGGCATGAATAACGAATATCAAAAACAATACCACCCACGGCTGAAGATACAACGTATACCACATTTCCTTACCCCACATCAAGATAATGACTGCTACAACAATACCAACAGTCAGCAATTGAATAAGCCGTAGCTGCTTACGCAGGGTACAAGCATAGACGCAAATACTGGCATAGAACAAAAACAGTAGCCGCCACGACCAATAATTTTGAGCCAGTATCACTGCAAAAAAAGGTGAATCGGCTTTTCGTTCAAACTGCAGTTGGTATTGGGTAATAAATGCCGCCAGATATGAACCGATCCACAGATACCAACCAATCGCCGCCACTGCAATCGGCACAAAAAAAACACTGTACTCAATTACCAGCCGACGGTAGCTCTGTTTAGTTATAAATAGATAGATTGCCAGTGCTGCAGGGGCGATACCTCCCAAAGGGTGAGTCAGAATGGCCAATCCGCCAAGCACACCGGCTACCAGCAGCCATACCAGACTATTGCCTATGCGTCCCTCATAACCAGCATAGAGGGCGCTTATGATCCATAAAAAGGTTAAAGCATCCATGCGTCCCACTTGTCCAGCGCGCAAAAAAGAATAATCAACCCCCAGCAGCATCATGGCTATAACACCAAGCCATTTTCGTTGGGTAATGCGTACACTCAATGCGTACAAAACAATAAGCGACAGGCATGATGTGAGAATGGAAAAAAGGCGAATGGAAACGATATCAAACGCCGTAAGGCGTGTCCACCATGAAAGGAGGTAAAAATAAAGAGGAGGATACCATAAGGCACGTTCCTGCATTCCCGGTATGATGTCTAAAAACAAATCAGTGGCTAATGTTCCGCGCATAGTGATATTGCGTGCCGTATCGGCAAATATTGCCTCATCGGGCCATACGGAAGGAAGTTCTAAAAACGTTACTGCGGTAAAAAAAAGAAAAGGTAATAATCCTAATAAAAGGTAAGGGAAGTGGTGGATCCTACGCAGAACGAGATGCATAGTGTATAGTATATACTTATGCTCAGCGTACTTACCGTAGGGTTTTTGTTGCGCCTTATACTACTTAACCATTACCCATTTTTTACCGATGAGGCTATCTATACCTATTGGGCGCGCTCCATATATGACGGATCACTGTCGCCCTTTATTCCCTTGTTTGACGGAAAAACGGTCCTGTTTGTGTGGGCTACATCTGCACTTATTGCGCTCAAGGTGCCCGTTATGCTTGCGGGAAGAATAGTATCCGCGCTGTCCTTTTTGGGCACGGGATACTTTGTATTTCACATTGCCAAGCGCCTTATTCCCGGACGCGAACGACTTGCCTTGGTACTCTATGCACTGAACCCTTTCGCGCTTTTTTTTGAACGCATGGCCATTATGGATCCATTGATGACCACCGGCGTGATGGCATCGGTCTACTACTTCATTGAACTACTGCATGCACACAAAAAACGCGTACTTTATGCCGCAGGTACCGGATTATTACTTGCTCTTGCGTTTCTTACCAAGCCCACGGCACAAATACTGTTTTTCTACGGTGCAGCTCTGCTGCCACTACTATTATTAAGGAAAAAAATAACAGTAATAGAATCGGCTTTAATCGTTCTTCCCACCATAGGCGCATTCTTGCTTATGGCTACCTCAAGCGGATACGACGCGTACCGTCATAAAAATATGGAGTTTGTCTATAGCCTTGACACACACTACATGATTTTGCTGCGCAATGGCATGAGTAATTATGTTCGTTTAGGGAGTGAACTATTGTGGTTTATGTCGCCGCTTATCGGTATTCCTCTGATTATGGGTATGTGGTATGCGTTCAAAAAAAAATCATATGAGCTGATTGCCATTACCGTTTTTGTTATTGGCTCATATATCGGTTTATGCATGATAGGCAAAGTTATTTTTTCGCGTCACCTATTTTTCCTGGTTCCATTTATCTCATTACTGATGGCTGCCGGCCTAGGCGCAGCGTATCCGGATAAAAAAATACTCCTCTATCTGCTGTTTGGATATTTTGTTATAAACAATACACTGCTGATACTTGATACACCCAATGCATTCTTAGGCACACAAGACCGGGATCACTATGTGACGGGAACTGCTTCAGGATACGGCATTCCTGAAAGCGCCGCCTATGTAAAACAGAAAATCGGTGATGACCAAGCGCTGGTGATTCCACTCCAAAATTTCGGGAATTTTCCGTATACCTATGACTTTATGCTTGCAGGTTCACCCAACATCACGGTAGTAGGGGCGTGGAAAAAAGAAGAGGCCCAGGAGATCATTACACAATACCCTGGCAGGCAAACCTACCTCTTTTTCAACCATTCAAATACAGAAAAACCAAGCAATGCTACCAAAACATTCTGGAGACCAAGGAGTAAGTCAGGAATTACGGTACTGCGTTTGTAGTTTTTGACTTTCACTCAGCTGTTCATTGGTGTTAACCCCAATACCCACCTCAGAAAAGGGAACTATGAAGGGTACTACTTTATATCCATTACTGACGGCCCGTTCAATCATATCGGTTATATAGTACTCGTTGCTAACCGGGGACTTAGTCAACGTATCAATATATTTTTTGAGAAACGCAAAGTCAAATACATAAAAACCTGCATTCAGTTCGTTTACCTTGCGTTCTTCTTCAGTGGCATCCTTTTGTTCTACCACCTTTACCACATGCCCTTGTGCATTGCGAATAACCCGTCCCCACGCGAGTTCATTAGGATCATGTTTAACCGTAACTAAAGAAAGTGTTGCTTTTTGTTTTTTATGGTATGCAATCATATCTTTTATGGTTTGAGGAGCATAAAACATCATATGGTCGCCATAGCCTACGAGAACCAGCTCCGGCTTGCCTACGTGTGCTTTTTCTATATCCTTCATAGCAACCGATACCGCGTGCCCAGTGCCTAACTGGTCAGCTTGGACGCTCACAAGCGGTTTATAGGGAGCAATTGCATGCCGTAGTGTCTCTGCATACGCCCCGATTACCACCATGGTGACATCAACCGTTTCTTTATATAAATCCAACGCATAAGAAATCATGGGTTTCCCGTTAAAAGAAAGGGCAGTTTTGTTGACTCCATTTGAGTTAATACGGGTTCCTTTACCGGCTGCAAGTATGATTCCTATTACCATAACCGTAGATTATACTAGGTAACCCTATAGATTGTCACCCCGCCTTTTTGATAGATAGGTTTGAGGAAGGGATACGGGGGCATCGTGCCTAGCATTTTTTCAACGGTACCGTAGTAGACATGAGTAATATGATTAGTTAGTAAAAAATTCCGAGCTTTTTTATTATTCCATTTCCCGGAATAAAGTGCATCGACTAAGTCACTTTTTTCCTTAGCCAAAGGCGTCTGAATAACATGACCAAAATAGACAGGGGTGCCCAAAATCGCCGGTATATGATTAGAAATATAATAACCGGCTAATGTATGTGTGTTTCCCTGGGTATGTAAAAAAGATAGTGCATCTGATTCTGCTATGGGCATATAGGTCCAAGCATTTTTAGTATACGCATTTTTTACCCGCATATGAAAAATGGAAAGGGTGGTAAGCAATACCATTGCGGTATACAAAATATATATCACCTTTTTTTTGAACCTCCGTCTACTCGATATATCTTCTATGGCATAGATTGCCAAAGCTGCCATGGGAAAATAAAGTCCCCGTAAAAAAAATCGTGAAACTCCAGTGGGAATAAATGAAAGCAGCCAGCCAGCCAGTATCCATATAAGAAAAAAACGAACCCACCGGTTGTTTCTTAAAAATTTCAGTGCATACAAAAAAGTGATAAAAAATAATCCATATCCCAATACCAGCTGTAATGGATTGATACCCTTTAATTGCTGAGCAGCAACGCTAGCAAAACCACTCTGCTGCAAATGCAGGTAATACCAACCTACCTCAGCTGCTCCCAGTAGCAGCAGCGGCAGCACGATTGCGAAGTATCTTCTGCTGCGTAAGTCTTTGAATACAGCATAAAAAAGAACACTCCCCAATACCGTATGCGCATACATATACGGATAGTAAAGAAGCGCCACCACATAACTAATCAGAATCAATGCAGTGGTTTTCTTGTTAGTGCGACCTTGGGTTAACGATACGAACAACAACACAAAAAAAGCCAAATATGATAACACCCCTAATCCCTCATGTCCTCGCTGAAACAGCGAATGATAGGTAAAGCTAGTAAATGAACCGTCCGGAAGA
>PFEE01000061.1:14415-16365 GCA_002793745.1 Candidatus Roizmanbacteria bacterium CG10_big_fil_rev_8_21_14_0_10_45_7
ACGGCTCGCTGGGCAAATGAGTCAGGGAAGAAAAACCGTGATAGCCCATATATCGTTAAACATAGCGCACATCCTATAACCGCTGCAATAATAGTAAACAATACATACGGATTCACCCATCGAAACATGAATCCCACTCCGGCATAGAGCGGATACATGAGTGCTGGCGGTAGAGGTTGAGTGGTGTATAGATTTTTGAGCAAAAAATGGCCTTGCTGGCCCCACTTAATTGCAGCTACATAGACATTTAGATCCCACGGATCAAACCATGCATTATTACCGGTAAACATATAGCCTGAGGGAGTGTTAATCAGCGCATAGAGAGTAGGGAAATGGGTAATAAACAACACCAAAAAAATGATGATGCTTAGGATGATTGCATGACGCATAGCAACCGTTTTCATCCGCTATTATCGACTCCACCCATGAGGATGCTTACTATACCATGCGGTAAGCGCTGCCACCGAATCCGCAATTGAGCGCTTCGGTTTCCACCCTAACACCTTCTGTGCTTTTTCAGTGTTGGCAATCATGGAGGCGTATTCACCCTGCCTCGGTGTGGTAGAGTCCATGCTAAATGGTTTACCCGTCACTTTTTGCACTTCAGAAACAATCTCCTTAACCGAATTTCCTTTGCCTGTGCCTAAGTTCATAATTTCGCTTTTATTGCCCTTAAGCATATATTCAAGCGCGGCAATATGGGCTTCATTAAGGTCAACCACATTAATATAATCGCGAATTGGAGTTCCATCGGGTGTGTCCACTTTGGGGCAGGTAATATGAAACGGCTCAATACCAAGGGCGCCCCGTACCGCATTTTGCACCAGCAGCACCGATGGTTTTTTTGAATCACCAATAAGCCCGTCTTCTGAGGCACCGCACACATTAAAGTAACGCAAGATACTGTAATTCCAACCCCTAAGCTGTTTATACCAGTCAATTATTTTTTCCGTCATACGTTTGGAGTCACCATATGGGTTGGTGGGATTAGTGGGATGCTTTTCATCAACCGGCACATATTGCGCCTCTCCGTATACCGCACAGGTTGAAGAAAAAATAATGGTTCGCACCTGATTGCGTTCCATAGTTCGTAATAAATTAAGCGATCCCATGGTGTTATTGTCAAAATATATATCAGGCTCTTTCATTGATTCATCAACTTTACAGAACGCTGCATAATGAACAACCGCCTCAGGATGTTCTTTTTGAAACAGATCGTCAAGCTTGTCATGCAGCGACCGTTCGTAAATCGTGAGATGATCATTGCCGAATTTTTTTTGCAGCAGCTCGAGTGGCTCATGGTACCCACGCGAAAAATTATCAAGCGCAATGACTTTGTAGCCTTTCTTCAGCAACTCATAGGTACCAACAGAACCGATATATCCACCGGCACCGGTTACCAATATCGTGTTCATTTTTTGGAAAGTATAAACTCTATATTCTTTGTGCCTTCTGCCGGAACCCGAATATCATATTCTCCTGCCTGTGCAAACATGATGCCCAATGCTACACCCATACCACTCCCTTTACTGTCAGAGCCTTTCACACCAGGATCCAAATATTCCTTGTTCCAAGAAGTTTTACTCTCATTACTTACACGGTAATGAGTTCCATACTTATTTGCTTTCATTTCAAATTCAAGTTCTCCATTAACCCCATGCTCTTTGGCGTTTCCTAAAAAATTGAGCAGTGCAAATGAAGAAAATCCATCAGGTAGAGTTGCCCGTGCACCCTCTGTTAGCGGTACGCCAAAATATGCCAGCATTTGTGTTAATGGTAATCTAACTTGCTTCATTTTTTCATAACTGTCTATAGTAAGATCAGTTAACATGCTATACATCGCCTGAAAGGCTCCAAGCGTATCGGGTCGATACACAAAATCAATAGCTTCCGGGGGAATCGATAAGCTTTTTAAGCTACTCAAAACGCGAGAGTCGCGTCGAAGCCTGT
>PFEE01000061.1:16419-26408 GCA_002793745.1 Candidatus Roizmanbacteria bacterium CG10_big_fil_rev_8_21_14_0_10_45_7
CTTGCACCAATAAATTTACTGGTGGGATATCGGGCATCTCATCTTTATCAAAGCTAGAATTGACTCCTCCAACTACACCCGTAATATGATTGCCGATATCATGGCTAATCACTCGGTTCAAGCTCTTTCCTGAATGTTCACATGCGCCGATAATGGGGCCATAGGCATGCAAAAAATCTACATAACCACGGGGAGGAGATTTTATAACCTCAGCGCCAACCGGTTCTTTTCCCACATCACTCATACTTATTTATTCTCCACTTTCTTGCGCCAATATTCAATACTAACTCCCCGATACTGCTTTATTTTTGTTATGGTATATCCAAAATGCTCCGGCGTAATGCCATACAGAGGAAAGGTGTAGGGAATTACCACCATCGAAGTACTCCTCGTGGTACGAATATCCTGAATACGGACAGAATCCTGATAATAACGCAGCGGATCCAGCGAAGAGGGAACGCCATATACCGTCTCTATTGGCGATAATGCTGTGCTTAGGCTTTTCCAATCTTCCCGGTGAAACAAAGGAAACAAAAGGTATGTCAAGCTCCAAATCCCAAAACCCAATACGATATAGGCACGTTTTGAGCTATAAGCTAACAGCAAAGACAAGGGAACGGCAATATATAAGAAACGGAAATAGGAAAGGAGGGGAGTTATGAAAGATGCTAGTGCACCCAATACAATTGGTGCAATGACTAAAAAAAATAATTCTCTGTTCTTACGCGCAGCAAGGTAAACCAAAACTCCAAGTATCAAAACCCAAATCCCAGAAAGAAACCAATACAGCGGCTTTGGTGCAAAACTAATGCGCCCAACGGCAAACTTAAGCGGAATCAACAGCAAATTTTTAATCGTCACGGTGCCCAACACACTGCGCCACAGTCCCACATCCCCTAATTGAGTCTGGGCATTTTGTAGCTGCACTGAAAGAAGCGGAAACAGCAGTATAAGGGCAACGCCTGTGCCCATCGATAGCGCCATTACTGATCTATATTCCTGTTTCCATAGGTGCCAACACAACAGGGCGGCAATGGCAAAAATAGAACCATAGAATGTCATGACACTCAGTGCCGCGGCTATTCCTATACCGACATAGTTTTTTTTCAGTGAACAATAATACATAACCGATAACAGAAATACTGCCATGAGGTACATACGCGCCTCCTGGGCGTAATACACGATGAGCGGTTGCAATAAAAAAAGGGAAGCGGCAGAAAGGGCGTGTTTTAACTTCAGTTCTTTCGCAATGCAATACACTACTCCACCGGCTAACAGTGCAAAAAGCATCGAAGGAAGTCTTAGTGCAATTTCGCTGTGCCCAGCAGCAGTAGTCCATACTTTCATGAATACATAGTAGAGGGGAGGGTGAAAATCCAGCGGTGAAAACTTGGTTATGATATCAAAAAAGCCATAGTCCCGCATCACGCGCGCCGTTACTCCTTCATCAAGCCATATGGATTGATTGCTGTGGATAAGATACAAACAAAACGCACCAATAAACATAAACCAGGCCATCTTCGACTTACTGACTCGTAGGCGCATAGGTGGGTGAAGGAGGTGTCAGAGACCTTTTAATGAATGCATGCAATGGCTGCCAATTATTGATTCCTTCAGCGGTAATTAATATATACTGTCCGTCCGGGGAATATGAGCTTTCCAGTACGTTGTCGGTTGATAATACCAGTTGTTTGCGCGTGTACTGGGTAACCTGTGGAAATTCATTAATCAGAAGCTGCATATCATCAGCCGGCATATCGGTGCTGATATGGTTACTCAGCTTATCCATTAACGGTACTATTTTTGAAACAAAATTTACCTGCAGCACTTTATCTTTTACTCCTTCAATAAATTGCTGCTGGCGTGCCGCTCGACCAAAATCCCCACCGTCATCAAGTGAATGGCGCGATCGCACATACTTCAAGGCCGTCTCACCATCCATAAGCATCGGGCCCTTATCAAAGTGAATGTGCTCGTACCGGCAGGGAAATGCCAGCACCGGATCCTCGGTGATCTGCTTCAAAAATTCGGCCAACTCGGGCTTATCTTTAAAAAATGCTATTTTTTCTTCATCTGTTGCCTCCGGACTCGCGGGATTTCCGAAATACTTTTCTATCTGTACAAACTGTTCTTCTTTTCCGCACAAATCAGCCTCTTTTCCCTCTATGGGGTATTCGTAGTCATCGAAGGTCTTTTGCACATTGACGGTGACGCCACCCAAGGTATCAATCGCTTCTCGAAATCCCTCGAAATCAACCGTCAGATAGTAATGGACATCAATCCCTAGAATCTCACCCGCCACCTGCTTCACCAGCGCCGCACCCGGCTCACCGCTTTTTGGGAGCGTTACATTAGGATAGTCTTTGGGAAACAACCCCAACTGATACACGGCATTTATCTTCCGGTAAAACGATTCATTATTTTTTGTGGGAACCTTTACCCACAGGTCACGGGGTATCGAAATAAGGGCAACCGTATTCTTTTTCAGATCGACGCGGGCAACCATCATGGAATCAGTCAGGTATGTTCCCTCATGTACGCCGCCGCCATACCCCATCAGCAACACCGTTAAAATATCCCGTTCTTTGCGCGTCTGCTGCGAGGATAGATTTCCTTTGTAAATTTTTGAGTACAAATTGCGCATCTTGCCATAGGCAAGAACGGCAATAATACCCACTATCACCAGTATTATAATAATGGCTCGCTTCATTATTCTCTGTCTTTGATATATTTGGTAAGAATCTTATCCAGCTTTTCCCGCAGCGCGCGGTCCATGTCGACGCGCATGGCAATGCCCAAGGCAAAGGTTGCGATCACTACATCAGCAAACTCTTCGTACAGATTCTGCTTATCAAAAGCCTCAAGCTTTGATTTGCGCTGCAGCGACATCGTTGCCAAAATATCGTTTGCCAGCTCTCCTACCTCCTCAGACAGTTTAACGGTTTTGGCCAATATATCCTTCTCGCATTTCGTAAGGCTCGTAAACTCGATCCGTAGATCTTTGGAACGTTCCTTTAATACTCGCTGCAGCTCCTTAAACGTGTATGCCGTATGGGTATCCATATCGTTAACGGTTTCTTTTTTCAACACGCTTTAGATCGGCGTCAACCATCATGGCTACCAAATCCGGGAATGATACTTTTGGTTCCCATCCCAGTTTATGCCGTGCTTTTGCCGAATTGCCTTTGAGGTTAGGAACATCGGCGGGGCGCTGAAAGCGGGGATCGGTTTTTACGTAATCTTCCCAGTTGAGGCCCACATGCTTAAACGCCAGCTCTGCGAATTCCTTGACGCTATGGTTTTCACCCGTTGCAACCACGTAATCATCCGGCTCATCCTGCTGGATCATGAGGTACATTGCCTTTACATAATCTCCGGCAAAGCCCCAGTCGCGCATTGAGTCAATATTGCCCAAATGGAGCTCTTTGGAAAGGCCCAATTTAATGCGTGCTACTCCGTCGGTAATTTTGCGTGTCACAAACTGGATACCACGAATAGGAGATTCATGATTAAACAGAATACCGTTTGCAGCAAACATTTTGTATGATTCACGATAATTAACCGTCATCCAATAGGCATATACTTTTGCTATGCCATAGGGGCTGCGGGGGTGAAATGGAGTATGCTCATCCTGCATGCCGTCATGCTTATTCTGTCCCAATCCAAACATTTCGCTGGTTGAAGCCTGATAAAAACGGGCCATTGGAGCAAAGTATTTAATGGCATTCAGCAAATGCAGCACGCCCAGCGCGTTTACTTCGGTTGTGAGTTTGGCCTGTTCCCACGATCCACCCACAAATGACTGGGCCGCCAGATTATATACTTCATCGGGACGGATAAACTTAACAGCCCCCATAAGCGAAGCCTCATCGGTTAGATCACCATCCACATATTCAATTTCGTTCATAAGATTCAGATACTCCAAATTCTCAAAATGAGGGTTGGAATACCGGCGGATCATGCCGTATACCTTATACCCTTCGGATAACAGGTGTTGTGCTAAATAAGGACCGTCCTGACCAAGAATACCGGTAATCAGCGCTTTTTTTGCCATAATTGCTGCTTAATAACTTATAGTGGGCTCATTATACCTATTTTTTCCACAAAAGATTGGATATAATCAAAACTTACATGAAAAATATCATACCGGATCGGCTTATTCCTGTTTTCTTCTCACGTGCCCGCCAAAAAAAACAACCCATTGAAACCTATATGGAAGGGCTCCTGAACCAAATTGCGCAAAAAATTACAGAAGAACAATCATTTACACAAACCGTTGATGACAATATTGCCCTAAGCCAGTGGGTGATGATGCAGGCTATTAAGCGCTACGGCAGCAAAAACGTCGTGGTTGCCTGGACCGGAGGAAAAGATTCTACCCTTATTTTATGGATGATTCGCGAAGCATGCAAAAAAAACAAGGTCCCTATGCCAAGATGTCTGTTTATCAATGAGGGGCATGTGTTTGAGGAAATCAAAGAATTTGTGGCACAGATCACCAAAAAGTGGAAACTGAACGTCACGGAGGTGCGAAACGATAATGTACTGGAGCAGGGAACAGAGATTGGTGCGCCGGTGGTTGTTGCAAAGCTTGATACGCGCAACCAAGAAGAGGTGAAACGATTGGGATTTAAGAAAAAAACATTCCCCTTTGAACCCGAATCATTTGTGGGCAACCATCTGATGAAGACCGTTGCCATGAACCGCTATCTTGAAAAACATCCGTATGCTGCCGTGATTACCGGCATACGGTGGGATGAACAGGAGGCACGGGCCAATGAAACGTATTTCTCAAAGCGTGAAGGGAGGCTGACCCCCACCCACATGCGCATCCATCCCATTCTTCACTTTACCGAGCGCGCCATATGGGACGCCATTTTGGATAAAAAAATACCGTACTGCACGCTGTACAAACAGGGCTACCGGTCACTGGGCGCCAAAGGAACCACCATCAAAGCTGACGTTAAGCCAGCGTGGGAACAGGATTTCAGCAAGATAAAAGAGCGAGCGGGCCGCCGGCAGGATAAAGAAAACATCATGGGAACACTACGCAAGCTGGGTTATATGTAGCGCTTTATACCGAAATGCTGTCTACGTCCTCCGAGGCTGGCAGACTTTCTGTCTGCAGTAGGGAAACCCCATCCCAATCATAGGGAATCGCAATATGGTTCATATCCAGTAGAGTCGCGGAAATGTCAGGAATACTAACCGTATCTCCCCGCCTCACCTTAGTGCGGGGATATATGCCCACAATACCCTCCATACGATGCTCGCCCGATTTCAGAGTATGCGGATGCGAATACAGGGTGTTGGCAACAAACGGACTGATGGCAGAGGCTCCCAATGAAAAATCCTGAGCCGAAAACATCAAATGAGGGGCTTGCTTAACATAGGGGCCCGTATACATGGTTTCACGCTCCCACAGAGCGGTTATCAGTGGTTTTCCTTCATACTCTAAATTTTTTAATAATTGTATGACCTGCTCACGCGTTTTCTTTGATTGATCAACTAAGTATATTTGCCCATAGCTGCCAAACGAGAATGCGCGGGTTGCATGCCAGTCAATGTCTCTCATATTCAAAAATAGCGCCTGCGCCTTACCGATGCCGGTTCCGGGCTTTGAGCCGGAAAGTGCCCGCATATGCAGCGCAATCCTGGTTGCGTTGGTGGGTGTTGCGCCCAGGCCGTAGAGTGCCCGCTTCAGGCGCGTAAAGGGAGTTGATCGAAGTTTTAACAAACCCTCCTGTAACAGTAATAAATTAACATTGATGTTCTTTACGTATTTGCCGGCTCCGTGGTCCGAAAAAATAACGTACCGGTTATAGGCGCCTTTGCGCAATGTCTTAAGCAAATACGCATCTATGCGCTTATACACCTTATACAGTGCGTCTTTACCGTGTTGATCATACCCATAATCGGGATGGCTTTTGTCATAGAATTTCCAAAACCAATGCTGCGCATGGTCAACCTCCATAAAATTGACCGCAAATACGTCCCACCGCTCCTTTTGTTCAATCCAATCAAATAGAGCAATGCGCTCATCAATGCTGGTTAGCAGGTCATCAAGAAACTCCTTGCGCGATGCTGTGCTGTAGCTAAAGCGTCCCCGTTCAATAAATGAGTACCGAGGAAAACGCTTCAAAAACTCATCACGCAGTGATGCGGGGTAGATAAAATCGCTGTCAATGCCCGGCGTGGTAAACCCCCCCACCATAATTCCGTTCAGGGGACGGACGGGATACGTAAGCGGTAGATTCAATACCGCAGTTCTTTTACCGGCCCGTGACAAATAATCAAAGATGGTTTCGCGTTTAACATCGGCGGTGCTGTTAATCGCGATATCATGACGCTTATTCAGCCGATAAAAATCATAAATGCCGTGCTTGCCCGGATTAACCCCGGTATACAGCGAAGTCCAGGCAACGGGTGTAATAGGCGGTATCGTCGATACTAGACGTTTCGTCGTTCCTCCCTTCATGAGTAGGGAAAAGCCGGGCAGCTTACCGTTGCGTACCCAGGGTGTTATAACATCCCAGGTGGCACTGTCTATGCCGAAAAAAAAGGTGCGTTTGCTCATGCCGGACATGCTGCATTATAAAACACATTGTCCTGTAGGGCAACTTGACACGCTCGGTAGGCTGGCATACAATACTTACTGCTTATGTACAAAAGACGGTTTATTATTACCAATGCACTCCTTATCAGTTCCGCTCAGCGGGGCGGAAGGGTCGTTGTGTAACAAGCTACACAATTAAAAACAGACCAACCGTCCCGCTCAGCGGGGCGGTTTTTTTAAATAACCATATATGACAAAAGATACTATACCGCCCATCACCGGCCATGAGTTGCCAAAAGGATTCCCGTGCAAAGATCATATTATTTCGTGCAAAGATGCACTTGAAGAACTGGCTCAGCAAAAACCACTCGTGTGGGCACCGGTGAGCCACTTATGGGGAAGGCAAACACCGGGCGAATATTCCCATCAAACCGAGCGTTTTATTAAAACCATGTATGCGTCTTCTTACGGCTTTGATTGGCTACTGCAACATCCTATCTGGCTCTATGCATGTACCGACTATGTGTTTGATCATAACAACAAACTGATTATTATCGATGGGCATCATCGGGCACGCTATGCGCCGAAATATGGGATCACTGATATGCCGGCAATTGTTTTTTTCGAACCAGAGCTCGTTGCTATTACGGGACATGATGATATCGGCAGAGTGCTGTATGATGAAGCCGCCAATGCCATGTATGAATTCTCACGGTCAATACCGCAAGGGAAGCCTGTCCGTTGCTCTCACACAGCAGCAAATGAAAAATTTGTTCAATTGATTCATGCTAATTTCAAACCACCGGCAATAGTAAGATGAATGATGTGCTACACTAACCACTATGCCGCACCGGTACGAATGGTATATCCTGCCTCTGGTTATTATCCTGTTCATTATTCACTTTCATTACTACGATTTCTATACCACGAACTTTAGAGATATAAAAAACTTTATTGATCCGCATGCCCCAGAGGGATTATATCGACAAATACAACGGCAAAATCCGTATTGGGAGCTGTATGAACAATCCGTTAACTACCAGGGTAGCAACAATGCCATATATCTGGTGTTTACCGACCAACGAACGCCCGATTACACTACCACCTACTATACCGGCAAAAAAACCAATATCAGCGAGTTGGTTATTATGACCAACTACTTTTTTTATCCTCGTGTAGTGCCCACCATCAGTTTCAAGCAATTTAAAAATATCACGCTTCAGCCCCATGATTTAATTATTGCCGACATAAACCTTAACGCCTATATTCCCGCTTCCCAAAGCGGACTTATACGCCTTCCGGCATCAGTCAAAAAACAGCATGTGATGGTAAATAAAAAATTTGAGGATCCGTATTATTTGTTTGTCAAAGGGGAATTATGAGCGACACGCTGATACTGATCATTATGAGCCTGGGATTGTACAGCACTGGTATATTGCTCTATAGCGTGCTGATCGGTCCATTTTGGAAAAAACATGACGTATTGATAACGCTCCCCGTATCATGGGTACTGGGAAACGGATTCTGGATGCTTATCCTGCTCGGACTGGCCGGATCAAACCTGTTATCACTTATCACGGTAGATCGCGTGTTGGCTATAAGCGCCATACTGACGCTTACGGCACTTTTTTTCGTACTTCGTATGATGCGCATGGTCCCGCTGCTTATCATCGCGCTTACGGTATTTATTCTGTGGCCGGTGATTGAACACGCATCACACAGCTATCTTATCGAGTGGGACGCGATTGCCATGTGGTTTCTGAAAGCAAAATCATGGTACCTGTCATCCGGCATGCACGACAATACGCTGTATACCTCCTCACGCTACCTCTATAGCGAGCGATCGCATGCCATTGGCGTACCGCTTATGATCAGTGTCTTTTACCGTTCCATCGGGCATGTCAATGACCAAATTGCACAACTCTATCTGGTACAGTACTATGTGCTGCTCACGATTGCCTTGCTGGGTTTTCTTAAAAAAAGAAGTACCACCTCTCTATCGTGGTTCAGTCTCTGGCCACTGGTTTTGTTTTTTATGATCTCACCGACCTACATACGGTTTGCCGCAAGCGGGTATCTTGATATTACCATCGCTTTGGTCATAGCCTGTGTTACCGGCCTGTGGCTTACGCTGTATGCTACCGCTGACCGCAAAGAATCGCTGAGGCTCGCGCTACTTACCATAGTGGTTGGCGCAACCGCATGTTTTATAAAAAATGAGGGTACGGTAGTTACCGGCCTGGCTGGCCTCGCCACCCTGGCGGTATACCTGTTCAAATACCGGCGGTTAACTAGCTGGGAATGGGTTGGGCTTATAACTGCCGGAGTGTATGCCGTGCTAGGTATTGCACTGTGGCGATACATACAACAAACCTATGGTATTGCTATCTATCTCGGGCAAAACATACAGGCAGCCACCATGCTAGCGCGCATCAAGCCCATACTGTTTCACTACCTGGATACGCTCTATAACACCAGCGGTTTCGGCATGGGGTTAGTGGTGCTTTTTATTGTTATGATTACAACAATTACAATCTCGGTTATGAGACGTACTTGGCACCACCTCACGGCCTACGGTATCCCTTTGATCCTGCTATTGAGCTATACCGGAGTGTACCTAATAACGCCCCTTAACTTTAGCTTACAGTTAACCTCGTCTTTTGAGCGGTTGGTGCTTCAGCTTATTCCAGCGCTCATACTCTCTACTGGGTACGTACTGCGAAACCTTACACCTCCTCAGCATGACTTAGCAAACTAGCATTCCAAGTGCTAATCTGCTGTTCAGGAAGAAGTAGAACGCGGGAAGGCGCTAATTCGTGCAAAAACTGAGCGGTATGGCTCACCACCAGTATTCCTCCCGTATAGTTCTTCAATGCTTCAAGTATGACCCGTTGTGACAGGGGATCGAGGTACGTGGTGGGCTCATCCAGCACCAGAAGGTTATAGTTCTTTAGCAACAACCGTGCTATGGCCAGGCGTGTTTTCTCACCGCCCGATAGGGTTTTGATCTTGTTAAACACCTTTTGGCCGGTAAACAAAAAACGGGCAAGCAGGGGGCGAATGATATGATCGCCGCCACTGGTTTCCGCATAGAGGCTTTCGATTAGGGTCTGCTCAAGGTCAAAACTCTCAAACTCCTGTGAGTAGTATCCCAGTGACAAGGATTCATCTCGGATAACCTCTCCACTGTCGGGCTGCTGGAGGCCAACCAGTATCTTAATCAGCGTGCTTTTACCGGCACCATTTTTACCCAACAGCGCCACTCGTTCATTGCGGTACAAAGTAAGCGAAACTCCTTTTAGTACCGCGTCACCACCGTAACTTTTATAGATGTTCCGCGCCATAAGGGGTATTTCACCCACGCGTGCCGGTTCGGGTAACCGCAATCGGATCGAAGCAGTTCCACGGGGTAGAGAGGGAAGGTTTTCTTCCA
>PFEE01000005.1:0-147 GCA_002793745.1 Candidatus Roizmanbacteria bacterium CG10_big_fil_rev_8_21_14_0_10_45_7
TGATGATAAGGATGGGTTTACCCTGCGGGAAATAAGGTACACTCATACGTTGGAAGAGTGAGGTCAATTTGTGGCATATCCTCGAGTGTTATAATTATCGGTGTAGTTATTAAATGATTGGCACAAATGGCAGAACAAGAATACCCT
>PFEE01000005.1:180-2273 GCA_002793745.1 Candidatus Roizmanbacteria bacterium CG10_big_fil_rev_8_21_14_0_10_45_7
CCAGACAGGGTGCCGGCGAGTGAATTAAGTATACCTCCCGAGTTTTTGCCCCTTGCTGAACGACTTGAGGGACTAACTCAAACCTGGAATCCAGTTGAGTTCGTCACTGCTTCGAGTACATCAATCAAAAAAGAACAAGCAACACTCTTTGAAAATTTCAAAGCTGGTACTGAGTACAATCCGACTTTTGAATATCCCCGACTTGATACTCTTAATCTAGACGTGGAGGCAGTACATGCCGAGTTGCGAGCAATGCTGAATGAAGTGAGAAAGTTTAAGCCCTCCAATGAACAAGAAAGAATTGCAAAAGTTACCTTTTATTACAAAATTAGGGATGACTTAGCAACAGTGATGCTAATCAGAGGAATGCAAAACAAAGATGAAGATTTAATCAGAAGAGCAATGAACGTAAAGTACGCGTCACTAGACGATAGCTTGCTAGCAACTGCTCACCAATTTTATTCTGAATTAACTTCAACTCAGAAAACTGAAACCCAACCAGAGCCCACACTTTTAACTACTGAACAACAATCAACCCTTAAGACTCATGAGTTAGACGCGCAGGGAATAAAAGAAGCTTTTGAATGGGTTCTGAACAAATATGGGATTTTACGAACAGAAAATGACGATCCATCAAAAGGATTTACAGTTGTAATTACCGATGAGGTAACTGGCATAGATGTTCGTGATAAATCAGAGCAACCGATGACTATTTTCATTCCGACTTCCAGGAGAGTGACAGCTGATAAATTATTAGAATTGATGTACCACGAGATTGAAGGACATGCCAGACAAAGCATGAATGGATTGAAGTACAAAATTGGTGGTGGCACTCTCAGGATTGATGAAGAAACGTTATATGAGGGGCTAGCCAAGCGATTGGACGAACGATTCCAAAAAGAATTCATGGGTGTTGAAACGGGTAAACCAGGGCCATTTTATACCTTAGCGATTGATAGTGCCGAAAAAGGCAACAGTTTTTACCAAATCTTCTCTGAACAAGTCAGCTATCAGCTGCATGTACTTTTAAAAATCTTTCCAGATGTCGAACTTGATTTTTCATCGCCCGAAGTACAAGCAAAACTTGATGAAGCAATGAAAAGGGCATGGACCACAACGTATCGGGTAATGCGAGGACACACCGACACTACCAACGCGGCTGGTTATGCTTTTTCAAAAGATCTAGCGTATTTAAGAGGGTGGTTGCTAGACAGAGAACTCAAGGCAAAGGGTGTTGAACACTATAATGAAGCGGCAGTCTTACAGACTAATGCTCTGCCATTACTTGGTCGTGTTGCACTCCAAAACTCGGATCTTGATCATCCTTTTCAAGATGCAACAAAAGAATACTGTTTTGAGGTTTTATTACCTAAATTGGAATCAACCCTAGACGTAAGCGAGTAATCTTGATAACTGAAAAATGAGAAGTTACGCTTATGAAACTCCTCCTCACCTCCGCTGGTTTGACTAATCCTTCAATAGTCGCCGCGCTACAGAAATTGGTAGGCAAATCGCTCAAGGGAATCAAGCTGGCTTTTGTGCCAACCGCCGCCAATGTTGAACCAGGAGAAAAAAGTTGGCTGGTTGAGGACTATCAAAACTGTCTAAAGGCTGGTTTTGAGCTGGATATTGTTGATATTTCGGCTATTGATCAAGCAATTTGGCGGCCAAGATTGGAAGCGGCTGAGGTGCTTTTCTTTGGAGGTGGCAGCACTTTCCATTTAATGCATTGGATGCAGCAATCGGGCTTGGCTGAGTTGTTGCCAAAGTTACTTGAATCGCGAATCTATATTGGCTTGAGCGCTGGCAGCTGCATGGCAGGTCCCACAATTTACAACTCAGTTCAAAATTTGTTTGATGAAACCTATCCGCTGGAGATCAAAGAGGGGCTGGGCTTGGTTGATTTTCAGTTTATTCCGCATTTAAATTCGCTTCAGTTTCCAAAAATTCGAGAGGAGCAGCTGAGACAAGCGGCCAAAAGTATCAGTGAGTCAGTCTATGCGCTGGATGATCAGTCGGCGTTAGTGGTTGATGAGGGCAAGGTGGCGGTGGTTAGCGAGGGCAAGTGGGTGAGGATTGGGTAATTGCTACCC
>PFEE01000005.1:2331-3193 GCA_002793745.1 Candidatus Roizmanbacteria bacterium CG10_big_fil_rev_8_21_14_0_10_45_7
GCGAAACATAGATCCGTTCCAGATCTGTAGCATCGATAGCAGGTTTTGGTGTGTAGACAACCTGAGGATATTGCCTGGACATTTCTTGTCGGATTGGCGGTATCATTTCATCAGAGTTGGGAAAAGAAATTTCAATTACGTGTTTGGCTTGATCGGGAAATCCTTTAATCGCATCAACGCCTTCTGCAACTAAAGCAGTGAGGTAACCAGCTCTGCGTTGAAATGTGCCATCGTCATTTTTTTTACGCAACATTTGATATAGATCATTATAGGAGTGGCGGACACAATCCGGCACTTCATGACCGCTATAGAGGATGCTCCGATCTTGTTCTGCTTGCATCATTTGACCGCCATTCCGTTTGTACGTTCCGGGCGGGAAATCAACGAGCAGACGGGGATTTCCAGCTCGGTCAACGCTCCTTGGCATTTTAGCTAAGGCAATTCTGGGTTTAAGAGGATCAGCCGGCAACGCTTCAGTCATTGCCAGCAGCTTGTGAACCATGTTAGCTTCAACTTCCCAAGCAGACATCTCTTTTTCCAGATGTTCCACAAAAGCTCTAACTGGAAGAATTTCATCCTTATTTTCTGCTAAATACTCAGACATGCCTACGATCCATGAAGCATTAATTTTCCGTCTGGCAGAGTACCAGAGTAGGTATTGAGCAAGATTTTTATTCTCTACTGCCTCTTCAACTTTTTGAGCGGCAACATCCTGTAATTTACGGCTGATTTGAATTGAGTTGGTTTCTTTATTCACAGCCACCAAAGCGGCACGGGCTTGCTCGGGTCTCAAAACAGTGAGCCCATCTGTTAAGAACTGATCATATTGCTCTTGACCATCAAAGAAAAAAGCGGTTTCTCC
>PFEE01000005.1:3213-3955 GCA_002793745.1 Candidatus Roizmanbacteria bacterium CG10_big_fil_rev_8_21_14_0_10_45_7
TAATGCTAACCGTTTCGGGCGGCGAAGCGCCGTACTGGGTCCCGAACTTCCCGACGGCAGGTTCCGGTAACACGCTGGTAATCAAAGGCACGCCGATCAACAATACCGCCTCGAACATCTCTATCTATAAGACGATCACGGTCGTTGATAGCAACAACCGCGCGGGAGCCTGCAGCTTCAGCTTGCAGGTTCAGCCCTCCGGCGCCGGTACCGGAACGGGCGGCCTGGGTTGCACGGCTTCTCTCGACCAAACGACTTCGCCTTCGGGCGCGACACGCACGTTGACCGTCAATGCGACGGGCGGTGTGGCTCCTTATCAGCTCTTGAACGGCTCGGCGTATGAAGCGTTCAGCAACGGATCTCATACCGTTAAATCCGGTATCTACGCGAACACTGGCTCGGCCAACGTAACGTTGACCAAAGTCGTTGCGATCAAGGACGCCGGCGGCAACAGCGCGACTTGCTCCTTCGGAGTCACGGTGCTTCCGGATTCGGCGGCGCTTAAGTGTAAGTTGTCGACGGTCCAATCGAAGATTTACCCCGGCATCAACATCGACTTCATTGCGGAAGCGAGCGGCGGAACGGGGCCCTACACGTTCAGTGCGTTCCACCCGGGCATCGGCGCCGACATCACGCCGACCGTGGACCCCGCCAACGATGCGAAGGTCACGATGACGACGGTTTACCCGACGCTTTCCAACTACGCGGTCAAGTTCCAACCCTGGTTGCAGGTCACGGACAG
>PFEE01000027.1:0-3017 GCA_002793745.1 Candidatus Roizmanbacteria bacterium CG10_big_fil_rev_8_21_14_0_10_45_7
TAGGTGTAGGAAACATGCCTATCGTTCCACTTGTAATGCTTGGTATGATTCTCGGCCGTTATGGTCGCGCCACATTCCTTGCAGCGCATGAGACCAGAAAAAGCAAAAGAGTGTTTGCCATATTGTGGTCTGTTCAACTTGTCGAGTTTGGTCTGCACATGGTTGAACAGACTTTTGGGAATGAAAGTGGTGTGTTTGCCTTCGTACAACTCACCATTGTATTTAAGTATCCCAATATAGAACGGATTGGCGAGCATGTGTTTGATTCTGTCCACACTCACAGGCTTGCCGTTTTTCTTGGCAATGCCAGCAGGGAGTAGCATGCTCGCCAGTCTCGTGTACGATACACTTTCTGTCGCAAAAGTGGCAAACACACCCTTCACTATTCTGGCTTTTTCGGGAGCCACCACAATACCCCGTGTTTCTCTATCGTTCTTATACCCATAGGGAGCACGGTTCGGCCATATGCCATTCCGCAGTTTCTGTCTATTCCCTCGTTTGACGTTCTCGGATAAGTTATCGACATAATACTTAGACTGTCCAAAAGCTATGTTGAGCATGAACTTTCCTTGGGGAGTATTCTCAAACCAAAAAGAGGGAAACTTGAGATCGCCTAGTTTGCCAGTATCAAGGAGGTAGATGAGGTATCCACCGTCTATACTGTTTCTTGCTAGTCGATCAGGTGCCCAAGATAATATGGCATTGGCTGAACCTGACTCAATCAATCCTATGACTTGTTTGAATACTGGACGGCCTGGCGACTTGGCGGTCTTGGCCTCGGTGTACTCCCCAACCACTTCCAGTCGCTCCCTATGGGCAAACTCGCGCAACTCGGCCAGTTGCGACTCGATCGACAATACTTGCTTGTCTTTCTCGTCTGTACTCTTGCGACAATAAATCACATATCTATTGCTCATAATCTCTATTAAACAACTTTTTTGTTGTTTTCGCGTTTTCTGTTCTTTGGCTTTTTAGATAATCGGCAACTTCTAAGCCCTGAGCATCGCTCCGCGCGTCCGGCGTCGCGCGGGCGATCAACCCTGTGTGGGAATATTTTTCACTTTGTGTGAACTGTTATAACGAAGTTCGTACGTTTTTCAAGATGTAATGGGCTCACCCCGCCTGGGTGCGCGCCGCCGACCGCGCACCCGCGGGGTTCGCCTGCCTGCAAAACATCGGCTCGAGCGCGCCCTTGGCGCCCAAAGAACAGAAAACGCGAAAAAAGTTGTTATAACCTTTCCTATGTATTCTTGTGACTGTACAATGAGGTTATGCCAAGAGAGTTTAGAGCCGAATTAGAGGGAAATAGTGATTTTGACAACTTCAAAGGTAAGGTTAGTGGTGACTTGGGACTACATATCCTACAAATGCATTTTGGACGTACATCTGAACAAGTGGAATTATTAGCAAACAATATTGCTAGAGTCGTATTTGAATCAGCTAATTTGCTAGGGTTAGATCCAAACTCAATATCACTTGAATCTATGATGCCAGATGCAAGTAGACTGACACAACTACATGGTAAGAAAGCCGAGCCAATAGGAGGGGCGAGCGAGGAAGGTGTAGTGATCCCAATAACAAGTTTACTCAACTGGTCTCGTGGTGGTTTCTTATCAAACCTTGAATTGGCTTCAACGCTCGCGCACGAAACTCATCATGTGGCCAACAATCGAAGGTTTCAGAATTATCACGAAAGATTGAAAGATAAAAAAAGAACACTAATAAGCAGTATCCGTGACGAGTCAATAGCTCCAAGCGAAAAGAAACAGTTGCAATCAGAATTCAGAACAGTTGATACTTCTTCATATTCAGAAATTGCTGCACAGTTATTTGCTCGAGAATATATTGAAAATTATTACTTGCCTAGCGTTGAAACGAAAAAAGATCGTAGGTTATCGGCGTTTTTGAGCATGGTAGATTTTTCGCTTGACTTCTTCAATAAGCGAATGAGTAGAACATATCTCAGTTTAATTGGTAAACCTCTGACTGTGTAAAATATGCGGCTAAATAGGTGTATAATAAGCACTGTTATACACATAAGTCACTAGGTATGGAATACGATATTTTCTTTTGGTGGTCAGTGGTTTCTACGCTACTATCCTTGGTATTTTTATTTACTTCTCTGTGGCAATACTTCGAAAGTAAAAAACAACAAGCTCAACATAAATCACAAGTGAAAATCTGGATGCAGGATGCAAACGGTGTACATTGGGGATTACAGAGAATAGTACAAGACAATCTCGATAAACGTTATAGCACCACAAACGACATGGCTAACGCCGTTTGGACGCTAGACTCAAACGCCTTCTCGCTATACCAATCACTGTATGAAGAGCGATGTATTACAGAAACAGATTACGTTCAGGAGCAAAAAGAAATGCGTGAACAAGCCAAGAGTCAGTCAAAAGCAAATTTGCCAGTTGAATCTAAATCAAAAAACACTTAAGAAGTACATAATATCCGCCGAAGGTCGAAAATTTTGCGCAAAGAACAGAAAACCCGAGATGTGTTCAGTTGTTTAATTTATGTATTCCAATAATAAGGTTAGATTGTTCCTTCGACACAACAAGTTTGTTCCAGCCAAATCTAAATTCCTCCTCACTCATTAATTTCTTAACAAACTGAGGCGTGCCAGTATTCTCTAGTTCTCTTGCATCAAATGGAATATAAACCAAGACTTCATCACTCCTTAATCCTTCGCCGTCTTCACCTTTAACCCACCACTCTGGTGGCGTTCGGTTGCTGAATTTTTCTCTGTCTATTCCTAAATATTGAAAAGAAAATTCCCTAGCTTGTTCAATCATATCTTGCCTGCTCTTTTTTATGGCTTTTTGTAGTGGCACAAGTAAAGCAATGTCATCTGGAGTCATTTCGACTGGAGGATCCCCACTACCTACAAAATGGAATTCCTCTCCACCAATATTGATTGGTTCGTCTCCGAGCCGCGGAGCTTCTTTCTGTGCTGTTACCATAACCCGCTGTTCATCATTTGTCATTTGTTTTTGGCTAAACTTCAA
>PFEE01000027.1:3057-3199 GCA_002793745.1 Candidatus Roizmanbacteria bacterium CG10_big_fil_rev_8_21_14_0_10_45_7
GCGATACTATCGATTAGCACCTGTCTATCTGTATCATGCAAAGTACTATCTCCGTCAAGAGTTTTGCTTAACAAATCTATAACTTGTGATCTGTCTAAGCCAGTAACAGCTTCACCAAGTGTTATCGAGGCAACTGTGTAAG
>PFEE01000050.1:0-6406 GCA_002793745.1 Candidatus Roizmanbacteria bacterium CG10_big_fil_rev_8_21_14_0_10_45_7
GTTTCCGTGTACTGGTAGTCTACATTAGAAATAACGATATCGGCGTCATATTGCCTGCCTTCTTCAGTCGTAATTCCCACCACTTGTTCTTGGGCGATACGGATATGAGCAACCGCAGTATTGGTGCGAATCAGCACGCCATATTTTTTCGCTAAAGTGATAAGTGATGGGACTAGTGTATCTGCCACATAGGCTGTGGAGTTCTTTTTTGGAAACAGTACTTCTCTCAGAACTCTATACGCAACGTGTGGTTTGAACAAATCCCATGGCGAATCGTAGTTGTTGTAGATATATGAAAACCGGTATGGGTTTAGAAAAGGATTGTTCGAATGGGGTAAATCAATCGGCTTAAGGTTAATATATTTTTCTAGTGGTAGATCCAGGTATGTGAAAAAGATGTGAAAAGCCTCAGAAAATGTATGGGGTAGTAGTAGCTTTTCTGCCTTTCCACCGATTACTTTATTTTTTTCAAATATATCGACTTCGTATCCTTGTTTTGACAGTAAACAAGAACAAGCTAATCCTCCTATGCCGCTTCCGATGATAATAATCCTTCGTTTCATATATTCTTGACTCAGATATATTCCTGTTATAGCAATGTATGTTTGTGCGGCATTACTTGGTTAAGATGTTCGTATGTTTTTTTTGTCGCCACCCTTCCTTTGGGTGTGCGTTTAATAAACCCCAGCTGAAGCAAATACGGTTCAATAAATTCTTCTAATGTTTTGGTATCCTCAGAAAGCGCACTGGCCATAGTTTCAATTCCCACCGGCCCGCCATCAAATTTATCAACCAGTGTTTTTAGATAACTTATGTCTTGTGAAAACAAGCCAAATTTATCAAGTTCGAGGATAGAAAACAACTCGTTAACGAGTTGTTTGTGTATTTTTTTATGTTCACTCGTTTCAAGCAGGTCACGCGCCCGTCGCAATATGCGGTTGGCAATACGCGGTGTTTTTCGGGAGCGATAGGCAATCTCACGCGCCGCATCGGGCTCAAGCGGCAGTTCAAGTTTTGCTGCATTATGGGTAACGATGTGGGCAATTTCTTCTTCAGTATAGTACTCAAGCCGCAAAATCATGCCGAACCGATCACGCAGCGGAGCAGAAAGTAAGGCAACTCGCGTGGTTGCACCCACAATGGTGATGTGTGGAATGGGAAGACGTACCGTGCGCGCTGCTGGTCCTTTCCCGACAACAATATCAAGATGAAATTCCTCCAGTACCGGGTAGAGCGCCTCCTCTACGATTTTTGGCATACGGTGTATTTCGTCGATAAACAGTATGTCGCCGTTTTTAAGATTGGTTAGAATGGCTGCCAAATCGCCTGCCCGCTCAAGTGCCGGACCTGAGGTAAGACGGATATTACCTCCCAGCTCATGTGCAACGATATGCGCGAGGGTGGTTTTGCCGATACCCGGAGGGCCATACAACAGCAGATGATCGGCATTTTCTTTTCGTTTCTTGGCAGCCTGCAAAAATAGGTCCAAACTTTTTTTTGCATTGCCTTGGCCAATGTAATCTTTGAGAGATAAGGGGCGAAGCTGATCAATACTCATGCTCGTGCCAATAACTGCAAACATTGGGCTATTTTTTCTTCCAAGGTACCGGTAGGCTTTACCTTTTGTATGGTTTTGGCAATCTCACCCCTCTGAAAGCCTAAATTAGTTAGTGCCTCAGTGAGCTCGTCCTGTACCGGATTCATAGCCTCATCCAATGAAAAATGGGTGCCAAATTTTGATGAAAGCTCAAGTAGTATTTTTTGAGCGGTTTTGGTGCCCACTCCTTTCATAGTTGAGAAGTAGGCAAGATTCTGTTTTTGTATGGCGGCATACAGGTCATCTATGGGTCCGTGGTTCACAATCGCAAACGCCGACTTGGGGCCGATGCCTGGTACATCAAGAAGAACCGTAAACAGCATCAATTCATTTTTTGATGAGAATCCATAGAGTGATAACTCTGATTCACGCACATGGGTATATATATAGAGCGTAATCGATGAACCGTCTTTGGTCGTAAGTAGTGTTTCTTTCGAGACAAATACTTTGTATCCAACTCCGCTTGCCGTATCCACAACCAGAGAATCAGAAAAGTGATCGGTAATGGTTCCGGTGAGTTTGCCTATCATGTATGGTCTGTATTCTACATCAGCGATGGGTTTATGTACAGGCAAGCAAGGGCACAGGCAATAGCGTCAGAGGTGTCATCAATAGCAGGTGCAGTTTCAAGGTTGAGATACGTCATTGCCATGCGCTCTACCTGGCCTTTTTCGGCATGGCCATAACCGGTGAGCGCTTGCTTAATTTGCGGAGGAGTGAGGTGAATAACGGGCAGATGGTAGGTTGATGCAGCCAGCATAAGCACTCCCTGCGCTTGACCAACGCTGATAATTGTTTTTTTGTTTTTATTCATAAAAATGTCCTCCATCGCCATGCCCTGCGGGTGGTATTTTTGAATGAGCGCGGTAATCGTGTCGTATATATCGTGGAAACGCTGCTCATGAGTTTTTTTGGTGCTGGTTTCTATGCACCCGTATGCCAAGGGGGTAATGGTGCCCCCATAGTCCTTTTGCAAAAACGCATACCCGGTTCTTGCAATACCCGGATCAATACCCAATATACAATACACATCCTCCTCGTTCATGTCTACACGGTATCATATTTCCCCTTGCTCTGCACGATGCTTGTGCTACAATGCACACATGGCAAATAAAAAAACACCCAAGGCGCAATCACGGTCTGCGAAGAAAACGACCGTTCCACAATCCGTTACCAGCTCGTTTGTATCCCAAACAGGCCTGAAAAAAGTATCCCCCAAAATGATAGTGATGGGTGGCGGTATTGCGGTACTGGCATTGCTGTTGGTTTTGCTGTCGCGCTACCTGGTGGTAGCAACGGTAAATGGTTCTCCGATTACCCGCATGGAATACTATCAGGAGTTGGAAACCATGAGTGGCAAGCAGGTTATGGACAATTTAATAACCCGCAAACTGGTCGAGCAAAAATTGAGTGAAAACAAAATTACCATAGACCAAAAGACCGTTGACGGGGAAATTAAAAAGCTTGAAACACAGCTTTCATCTCAAGGGCAGAAGCTTGAGGACTTGCTTACTATGCAAGGCATTGACCGCCGCTATCTTGAAAAGAATATCAGGCTTCAAAAGGGTGTTGAACAACTGCTTTCTTCCAAAAATACAGTCACCGAGAAAGAAATCGACGAATATATAGCGAAAAATCAAGAACAGCTTGCGCAAGGTGGCGTTTCCGAGACCGATCAGCGCAATCAGGTACGTGAACTGCTGAAATCCCAGAAATTCAGCAAGGTAGTACAGGACTGGCTCGAAAAGATCAAAAAAGAGGCTAAGATCAAAAACTACTAACTCCGTAGGGGTTAAAGTGTGATATACTTTTCCCTTCTATGGAGATACGTAATATTGCTATTATTGCCCACGTCGACCACGGTAAAACTACCTTGGTTGATGCGTTATTGAAGCAAACCCACACTTTCCGTGACAATCAGCGGGAAATGTCGCAGGAGCTTTTAATGGACTCCAATGACCTTGAACGAGAAAAAGGCATTACGATTTTGGCAAAAAATACCTCGGTTTTTTACAAAGACACCAAAATAAATATTATTGATACCCCCGGCCACGCCGACTTTGGCGGTGAAGTTGAGCGTACTATCAACATGGCCGCAGGAGCTATTTTGCTGGTGGACGCAGCAGAAGGGCCTCTTCCTCAAACTAAATTCGTGCTGAAACAGGCACTGGCCGCCCATCTTAAGATAATCCTTATCATTAATAAGATTGATAAAAAAGATGCCCGTCCACAAGAAGTGTTGACTGAAGTTGAAAATCTGTTTCTAGAACTGGCGGATGATGATGCTGCACTAAACTTTGTCACCTTGTATGCGGTGGGACGCGATGGTAAGGTGTTTACCACATTACCTGAAAATTATACTTCCGATATGCCCGGCGACACCTCCCCTCTTCTGGACACACTCTTACAGGAGATACCCAACAGCTCAATCGATATGGATAAGCCATTGCAATTGCTGATTTCATCCATTGCAAGCGATTCATACGTTGGAAAACTGTGTATAGGACGAGTACACCAAGGGGTTATTCGAAAAAATCAGCAAGTAGCGCTGGTGTCGGATAACAAGGTGGTGGGTTCGTATAGAATACAAAAATTGTATACCACCGCTGGTTTGGGACGGGTAGAGGTTGATGAAGTGCCATCAGGTGATATTGCAACTTTGGCAGGTATTAGCGAACTTACCATTGGGATGACCATTACCGACCCCGCTTCTCCCATTGGACTCCCTTCAATTAATGTGAGTGAACCAACGATTAAAATATCCATATCTCCCAACACCAGCCCCTTTGCCGGCCGTGAAGGAACCTATGGAACATCACGCCAACTGAAAGAGCGTTTACTGAAAGAAAAAGAAACCAATATTGGTTTACGTATAGAAGAAGATACCCAATCTTCTGGTTTTATCGTGTATGGCCGAGGTGAGCTTCATTTGGCGGTATTAATTGAAGAAATGCGTCGTGAAGGATACGAGTTTGAGGTGTCTAAACCACAGGTTGTGCTTAAGACGATCGATGGGAAAGTGCATGAACCCTATGAGGAAGTTACGATTGAAGTCGATAATCCGTATGTCGGGGTTGTCAGTGAAGAATTGGGCAAGCGCAAAGGAGCGATGCTTGATATGCGCGCTGAACGTGGTGAGAAAACGGCCCTTGTGTACAAAATTGCGAGCAAAAATCTATTGGGTGTGCGTAATGCACTACTTACCTCATCCCGCGGAACAGCCATTATGAACAGCTATTTTTTGGGCTACGAACCACGGGGCGCGGATATGAAACAAATACGCAATGGCGCGTTGGTTTCAGTTAAAGCAGGCGTGGCTCTTTCATATGGCTTGGCAAACGCCCAAGAGCGCGGTGCGTTATTTGTGGGGGTAGGTACTGAATTATATGAAGGCATGGTTATTGGTGTTGCCAGCAAACAACATGACGTAGAAGTAAATGCAACTAAGGCAAAGCAGCTTACCAATAATCGTTCATCGGGAGAAGGAGTTTCGGTCAGTGTTACGACTCCCACTATATTAAGCCTTGAACAATCGCTTGATTTTATTGATGATGACGAGTTACTGGAAGTGACTCCCAAATCCCTTCGCATCCGCAAGCGCATTCTTTCTCTTACTCAACGGCGCGTTGCCGACCGTAGTAAAAAACAGCTTTGAACAATAATTTCGGTTTCAGCTATTTTTCAGCTTGAAGACTATACTTTTTACTATGAGAATATTGGTGATTGAGGATGAGCGCCGCATAGCTCTATCGCTTAAAAAAGGGCTTGAGCAAGAACATTATGTAGTTGATGTTAGCTATAACGGAGTTGAGGGTTTTGATTTAGCCTCCTCTGCTGATGCTTACGGCAAAAGGCCAAACCAAAGATTAGCCTATGTTTAACTCGGTACGATTAAAATTAACCGGTTGGTACCTGCTGATTGTTATGTGTATTAGCATTGCCTTTAGTACTGCCATTTATTGGGTACTTACGTTTGAACTAGAACGCTTTGAACATATATAGTAAACAATCACCGTGGCTCGATTGCTGTACGGATACCGTTATATCGATAGGCTTATAGTACGTTTCCCAGCGCGCCAATAAGCGCTGCTCCGGTAATGATGACTCCGGCTCCGATAAGCAGCGCATTTTGCAGCTGGTTATTCACATGTTCACCCATGAGCTCCTTATTGTTGGCAAAGCGGTAGAGGAAAAAGAAGATAATAGGCAAGAATATACCATTGAGGTAGTCGACATAGATGGTTATGTTAAATAGGGTTATGTTAGGCATAAGAATAAAGATCAAACCAAGCAAGATTTGTATAATAAACAACACGTAAAAGGTGCGGCTTTTCCCAAATGTTTCATTTAAGCTTCCCGATACCCCGAAAAATTCTGAGAATGCATAGGCAGTTGCCAGCGGCACGATGGCAAAGCCGATAAATCCGGCAATGAGCAGACCAGCACCAAACAACAGACTGGCAAGCTCTCCGGCAAATGGTTTTATGGCAAGTGCCGCGTCCCCAGCGCCGGAAATGGCTATGCCATGATTAAATAGCGTAGCGGTTACCGCGACCATCATAAACAGCGAAAAGACATTAGTCAAAATGCTTCCTATGTATATTTCAGTCTGGTTATAGTGAAGATGGTCTATAGTCAATTTTTTATCCTTCACATAACTATTAATAAAAAATTGACCCCATGCGGTTACTGTCGTACCCAATACCGCAATGCTGGTATATACATAATGAAAGGTTATAGCTCGACCCGGTATAATGAGGGACTTGGCAACTATTCCCCAGTCTGGTTTTGCCAATATGGCCGAAAATA
>PFEE01000050.1:6417-9909 GCA_002793745.1 Candidatus Roizmanbacteria bacterium CG10_big_fil_rev_8_21_14_0_10_45_7
TAAAACAATAGTAAAAACAAGAAAAACTTTTCTACTTTTACATATGATGCCCGGGTTATAAATACAAATAGAAATAGAATAATGAGCGGCAAGAACGTATTCACGCTAAAATGAAACAAAGATAATGCCTCTTTAAGGCCACCGAGGTTTTGCAGTATAACTCCAAAATTAACAAAACATAGCAATCCAAATATGAGCAGCGAAATACGGATGCCATAGTGTTCGCGGATCAAATCACCCAGGCCCTTTCCGGTTACTATGGCGATTCGTGAGCCGATCTCTTGGGTTATGAGCAGGACCACGGTAATGGGAATGAGTGTGGTGAGCATGCCGTATCCAAACTGCGATGCTGCTACGGAATACGTTGCCACTCCTCCGGCATCGTTATCAGCAAATGAGGTAATGATTCCCGGACCCACTACCATTAAAAAGATAAGCAGCCGTGGCTTAATGGTACCGAGCCATTTCATAGTTTCTCCAATATATCTTTAGTAACGTCATCAAAGGTAACCACACCTATTATTTTATGATGTTCGGTAACAACCGGAAGCGCATACATTTTGTACCTCAGCATTTTTTGTATCACCATTTCCTTGGAAGTTTTGGGGTAAATCACCACCACATCCGGTTCCATAATCTCATACAGGGGCGTACGCGGCTCGTGCATAAATAGGTCGTATAACGTAATAACCCCGATTAACTCCTCATGCTCATTGCAAATATAGACATAATGGGCAAATGATGTTCCAATGACGCTTTTCTTAACTTTTTCTATAGCCGTTCCTACGGTATCATCATAGGAAGCAGTTAATACATGGGGATAGATAAGTTTGCCAATGGAGGTATGGGACAGTCGTAACAGCTCCTCAATGTGTTTACGTTTCTGCGCACTTAATAGTTTAAGGATATCTTCTTTTTGCTGGCGGTTCATAGTACTCATAATATCGACCGCCTCATCGGTTTGTACCAGCTCCAGTATTTCTGCGGCGCGCTCTGGGGTAAACCGGCGCAGCAATGCCTGCTGGTAGCTAATATGCAAATTTCCTATAACCTGTGCTGCTGTTTTTTTGCTGAGCGAATCAATAATAGAATGCACGTTTTTAATAGTGGTGCGCTCAAGATAATCCGCCAGCTCCTCGGGACGGATGGCATTTAACTTATCCTGCTTGTTTTTTAGCTTCACCTGACCTTGTGATAACTCAAGCGGCTGAATGCTTTCCCAAGGCAGTAAGTGCGGTTTATGGGCAACGCCAAAAAACATATAAAAAGGAGCCAGTAGTGGCTCCATACCTAACCAGCGAAAAATGCCACGCAAGCCTATATCAACTCCGGCTATATAGTAGGTATTAGCATTGTTTTGAATGGCAACATCGTTGACCCGTACAATTTTACTTCCCAACACATCTATTATTTGCTTGTTCAGAAGATTCTGATCGACAAATAGCTCGTCTTCTGCCAGTTCGACAAGTTGAGGTTCATGTTTAACGACGACAAAGTGATTAATAGATACCACGTCAGCAATGGCATACATGCGTATTTTTGAGTATTTTTTAACCACCAGTTTGGTTACTATTGGCGCACCTTCTGCTGCTAAAAAAATAAGGTCGCGCAATACGCCCATACTATGACCTTTTTCACTAACGATTTTCTTACCCTGCAGCTGGGAAAAGTAGAACATACAAAATATAATATCACTTTGTATAATGTACAGGTGCCAGCACTCATGTCATCTCAAGCGCTTATTGCACTACCCGCCTATAATGAAGAAAAGGTATTGGGTTGTGTATTGCAATCACTGCGTCATGCGGGCTACACCCATATAGTAGTAGTTGATGATGGCTCAACTGATGCCACTGCCCGCATAGCCCGTAATTACCGGGTTCATATTATTTCATTTCCACGCAATAAAGGTAAGGGCAGTGCGCTGCGCGCCGCTATTTCGTATGCCATTAAAAAAAGGTATAAGGCTCTGGTTACTATGGATGCAGACGGACAGCACAATCCGCTAGATATAGCATCACTACTCAATGGATTACAAACCCATGATGTGGCTTTAGGGAACCGGTTTGCGCGCCACGCGTATATTCCAGTGTATGCGCGTGCAGCCAATATGTTGGGCAATATTGTTAACGCTGTATTTACCGGTACGTGGGTGAGTGACTCCCAGTGCGGGTTACGCGCCTATACTCGTGCGGCACTAGTCAAGCTACGTCTGCACTCAACCCATTATGAAATAGACACCGAAATCATACGGGAGCTTAAACGCAAACATATCTCCTATACTCAGATACCGGTACGGGTACGCTATACCGCCTACTCCAAAAGCAAGCGAACGAAGCAATCGTTCCTTATGGGACTCGAAACTATTGCACGGCTGGTCACTATTTACAAGAAATAGCGTTGGATAACGGTATAGGCTATGGATACAGTAGCGCTCAGAGCGAGAATGTGTACTAAAGCTGGTGGCACTGATGGAGCTTTCATTTTCTTAGGTAGCACATGCACCAATACTAAACCAATCAGCGGTATAACGGGCCAGAAATACCTTCCTTGCACTCCTTCGACTACTGGATTGCCCACTACGGTCCAGGTAACATACAATACAAACATAAGATACAGGATTTGAATCACCACGACTCCCAGCAGATAGTAGATAACAGCACTACTTTTGTTTTTATACTCTTGTTTGCTGTTTAGTATGACCAACGCAAACCATGCTGCATAGAGCAGGTATACCCATGAGCTTACCCGGTACTCAAGCATACCCAGTGTTCCAATAGTGCTCAGTAGGTAAAACCAACTTTTTGTAAGCAATGTTAAGGCAATAACTACTAGCATGTTTTGTGGATGCTGTTGCATGAGCGCAAGCTGTTGAACTGGATTTGCACCGAGCGGCCTTCCCGATGATCCGTAGCTTGTGTAGTTTATATAGAGCAGAAATATATAGACGATAGCGCCCACGAGTGCAATCGCACTCACCCACCAATGCGCAACACGTTTTTTTGGTGAAATCGGTACTAAAGGCAGAAAAAACAGTACTGCCAATGGTTCATACCCACCCCTTCTGGAAAGCAAAAATAGGAGTAACAGAACACTTGCCGCAATCCATTTTCGAACTGAAAGGTTTTTCGTTGTTGTCATAATCCAGATATGTGAAAAGAATGTGAAAAATAATAAAACCGGAATGGCATCATAACCGTATGAAGTGGCCTGGTGGATAAATAACGGCATGCAAAATACCAACAGGTATAAAGATGAAAGTAATTTTGGAGAAAATTTAATCAGTTTTTGGATCCAAATAAAAGAAACGATAAACAGCATTGCCCTTCCCAAAAAAAAAGTGGTATACGGATTAAACGCAAATAGGAGGCCGATATATATTCCCACTACCTGAGGGATGTAGCTGATAATAGGAAATCTGCAATATGCCTCAAAATGCATGACGGTATTTTTTTGTGATTGCAGAAATACGGGCTTGCTATAGAGCGATAG
>PFEE01000050.1:9925-10217 GCA_002793745.1 Candidatus Roizmanbacteria bacterium CG10_big_fil_rev_8_21_14_0_10_45_7
TTGGTATATTCGGGAATGGTCTGTTTAATGTTTCTAATCATGTGCACATACCCCTTAGAAATAGCTGTCTGAGCTTGTTGTGGCCGGCAGCTCATGACACCCTTGGCAAGTGCCAGTGAGCGTAAAAAATGAGTTTCCTCATCAGGCTTTTGCAGTGGAGGAACAACAAACAAGAATACTAAAGCGAGAGAGATATACAGTATTCGTATCACGACTTAGCGATTGGTTAAATAATAGGCGAGCAGTATGCCGAGTATACTTCCCACTCCACTCCACAACACTCCGCCGTATG
>PFEE01000069.1:0-9976 GCA_002793745.1 Candidatus Roizmanbacteria bacterium CG10_big_fil_rev_8_21_14_0_10_45_7
AGACGAGGCTCGCCAGTTGGTTTTAAGCTCATGGGAAAACAAGTTGCAGCGTCAACTTTCCCAGCGTGTGACCGAGGTTGAACAGCAGATAAAACAAACGGCGGACGAAAAGGCAAAAGAGATTTTACTTGACGCTATGCGCTATGGCGTTACTGACTACGTTACTGAATTCACGCTTTCTACCCTTATACTTCCGGGTGACGAATATAAGGGAAGAATTATAGGGAAAGAAGGCCGTAATATTCGTGCATTTGAGCTTGCAACGGGTGTTGAGGTAGATTTGGATGAAGAGGGCGTCGTAAAGCTGTCGTCATTTGATCCGGTCAAGCGCGAAATTGCGCGCATTACGCTTGAGCAGCTTATTAAAGACGGCCGTATTCAGCCATCACGCATTGAAGAATTGGTGGCAAAAACCAAACAGGAAGTAGACCGTTTTATTGCAAAGGCAGGAGAAAAACTGTGCCACGATATGGGTGTCTATAACCTTCCCAGCGAGATTGTTTCGCTGTTGGGTCGGTATAAATACCGTTTCTCATATGGACAGAATATGATCCAGCATACCATGGAAGAAACTCAGATTGGCGTTGCGCTTGCTCATGAGTTGGGTGCTGATGTACAGATGGTGCGGCTTGCTTGCTTGCTGCACGATATTGGTAAAGTGATCACTGACAAGGAAGGATCACATATTCAGCTGGGCGTTGATTTGCTTAAGCGCTATGGATTTCCTCAAAAAATAATTAATGCCGTTGCGAGCCATCATGAAGACACGCCGTTTGATTCATCAGAGGCAGTGATCGTGTATTTGGCAGACGCCATTTCGGGCGGCCGTCCGGGTGCACGTCGAGAGGACGTTACTTCGTACATTCAGCGCATGCAGGATATGGAAACGCTCATTAAGAAACATGAGGGTGTTGCCGATGTCTATGTGCTTCAGGCAGGACGTGAGATTCGCGTCATTGTTAATCCCGAGGCATTAAACGACGAGCAAACTACTATGCTGTGCGAAAAAGTGCGCGACGATCTGGCTCAGCACTTTTCTATGATTCCCGGGCAACTGAAGGTGACGGCAGTGCGTGAGTTTAGGACTGTTGCAAAGACCCGAAACTGATATAGATTGGTATACAGTGCTATATAAAGTTTAGGTTGACAGGACAAGACAAACTTCTATAATGACAGCAGAAAGGAGGTGCTTATAATTACACTATGACAAAACAAGATTTAATCGCACACGTTGCGAAAAAAGCAGGTCTATCAATGCGCGCAGCAAAGATGGCGGTTGATACCGTATTTGGTGCCATTGCCGATTCGCTCAAGCGCGGAGACAAGGTTGTGGTTACTGGATTTGGTACCTTTATGGTGCGCCATCGTGCAGCACGAAAAGGACGCAATCCACAGACCGGTGCAGAGATTCAAATTCCTGCAACCAGCACTCCTGGCTTTACCGCAGGGAAAAGCCTCAAGAGAATGGTTAAATAAGGGGTTGTTATAAACAAGCACTTCTTTACTTAGTAAAGGGGTGCTTGTTTTTATTTGACTTTTTGCATATTTAGTGTGTAATAAGATTATTACTAATTTAATTATAAGGTATGAACAGATGGACTCGGGTTTTTATTAGTATTTTAGTCCTAGTAGCGCTTGGCGGCGGAACATATGCAGCAACGCAAGCGTTTTTCAGCGCTCGTCGTACTACGACAGCAAACAGATTTCAGACAGGCACGCTTGACTTAAATGTTGCAGAAAATGGCGGTGGTGCCGCAGAGCCTTTTGTTATTGAAAATGCGGGAGAAAATGGAGATATAAGTGGGAGCAAAACTTGGACCGTAAAAAATACGGGATCGCTTCCTGGTAGACTTTTTTTGAGACTGCAGAATGTTGATAACAAAGAAAATGGATGTAACGATCCAGAAATTGAATCAGAGCCTGGTTGTGAGAGCGATACCCAAGGTGAGTTGGGAGGCGTTATCACACTGAACGCTGCTGTTGATGGCACTAATGTAGCCTCCTCTACGTTGGCTACTATTCAGCAGGGAGCAATAGGAGTGGCATGGAATGGCCTCACCCCTATAGTATTGCAACCGAATCAAACGGTTGAGGTTGGGCTTAATTGGGCAGCGGGAGCAGATGATTACGGTAATGAGGTGCAAAGTGATAGCGTAACCTTTGACGCTGATTTTCGCTTAATTCAGCTTACCAACGGCCCGACACCAAGTAATTAACGGACAAGCACATAATTTATTTGTTATTACAGAGAGCAAGACCGCATGCGGCCTTGCTCTCTGTCTGGCTAAAAAATCATGACTCGACTGAATAAATCAAACCATGTAGTGTTATTGGCATTTGATACGCTCAGTTGGATCGTTTTGATAATTGTATTGGGCGTTGTTGGTATCACTATTCTCACCAACCACTCACTTTTTGGCGGATATCGCTCGTTTGTCGTACAGTCTGGATCAATGGAGCCGGCAATTATGACTGGCGATATTATCATTATTCATCCCCAGGGCCGATATCAAAAGCGTGATGTGATTACCTTTATGTATGAAAATCGTACTGTGACGCATCGTATTCAAACAGTGATAGAGAAAGATGAATCATTGTCCTATGTTACCAAAGGAGACGCAAATCGTATTGAGGATGAAGGGGTCCCTTTTCACAGCAACGTATATGGTAAGGTACTCCTAGTTGTACCAAAGGTAGGATATCTTGTGCATTTTGTCCAGTCTCCTCTGGGGTTTATAGTTTTTATCATTGCTCCGATTATGTTGTTCGTACTAGATAGACTTATTCAATTTATTCATGGTTAGGGCACGCGCATACATCATACTAGCGCTGCTTTTATTGTTTGGAATATGGTTTCGGGTAAGTGAATTTACGGATGCTGATATTTCTGATCAGGTAAGGATTCCCGGTAATCGTATATCAATGATATCCATTTCATTACTTTCAAAAAAAACGGTAAATGGCTTAAAGACGGCGTCTTTGTTGCATACTGATGATCTGCGCCCAGATGGTTTTGATGTGGGGGCAGTAAGGATTATGCAAGACAGTAGTGCTACTCCCCTCACATATCGCTTAACGGCAGTTCAACAAGGTGAGGACAATGGCTTATGTAGCACGCTTAGCCTGGATATCTATAAAGCAAATGAATCCATTTATCGAGGAAAACTAGAAGATGTTGCTGTTGCTTCTACCCTTGCCCGCGACGGATACGATGATTGGATATTCGTTGTTTCATTACCTTCTCATGATACTGACTTGAAAAATAGGATTTGTGATATTGATTTTGTATTTTCAACAAAAAAAATTAATCAGCAAGGCGGCTTGTATGGAGAATCCCGAGTAAGTAATATTATATCAACAGGTACATGGTAAAAGTATTTTCAACAAAATTATATTACAGGACGTTGACAGTTTTTTTACTGTGGATTTTTTTAGTAGGAAGTTTTGCAGTCCGGTGGCCTGGAGGGATTCGTCTGTTTACAACCACTCTCTCATCAGCATCGATGGAGCCTACCATCTATTCAGGGTCATTGATTATTACCAAAGCGCAATTACCCGATGGATATAACCCCGGAGATATAGTTTCTTTTTACGTCCCACCCATAATACGTAGCCAAACCGATATCGTAACACACCGAATTGTAAGTAAGGGAGGAAATGTTTACTTAACCAAAGGAGATGCAAATTCTTCACTAGATCCATATATTCTTATACCACGCTATATTATAGGAAAAGTAATATTTGTGATACCTCTTATCGGTAACGTAATCGGTTTTGCAAAAACCAATAGTGGTATGTATGTTACCGTTATTATTCCAGCTGCGATTTTTGCTTTTATTGAACTTAAAAGGATCAGGTCTTTACTATTTTGACAGTAGAGGAATGCTAAGTGCGTGTTTCAATCTTACTGTTCCGATATCCGTAGCGGTAGGAGTGTTGGTAAAGGGGTGCTTGTTTTTTATTGCCACAAGGGTTATTGCATGATATACTAGGCTCCATGTCGCTTTATGCGAGAGGAGAATACATGACTAATGGCAACGGACAACAAAAAGAAAATCGCTCATAAATCCCTCATTCGGACTCCCCGTTCAATGGAAGAATTACTGAAGAGCGGGCCGGTAATTCCCAATATTCAAAGCGGCCAGGTCATTGATGCGCGCATTATTTCGATTGGTAAGCGCGACATGCTGTTTGATATCGGATGGAAAACCAATGCTATTTTGGTGCAGTCTGAAACGAAAGAGATCGGAACCTTTAAAACCTATTTGAAAGAGAATCAAAAGATCCCGGTAAAGATTATTACCTTGGAAGCAAAAGGTGGATTCCCCGTGGTATCATTGCAGCAGTTTTTTGAGCAGGGTAAATGGGATATTCTTAAGGTAAATTTTGAAAAAGAAGAACAGGTAGAAGTAGAAGTGCTCAATAAAGGTAAGGGAGGATTATTTATTCAGGTAATGGGTATTCGGGGTGTTATCCCGAAAATCCAACTGACCCGAGAATTTTTACAGGAACCGGAAAAATTAACCGGCAAGAAAATTAAAGTCAAGATTCTTGAGGTAGACCGTGAAAAAAACCGTTTGGTGGTATCCCAAAAAGCGGCAGCGCTCAACCTCACTCAGTCAAAGCTTCAAAAAATGTTTGGTGAAATTAAAGAAAACGAAACGTATACCTGTAGGGTTATTGGATTTTCGGACTTTGGTATTTTCTGTGAAGTAAACGGCATTGAGGGGCTTGTGCATATTTCAGAAATTTCGTGGAAAAAAGTAACCGATCCCCGACAGTACGCAAAAGAAGGGCAAGACATTAAGGCAATGGTACTCAAGAAAAACGTTCAAGATTACAAACTGACCCTTTCCATAAAGCGCCTTGAAAACGATCCGTGGCAGGAAATAGAAAGCAAATACCCCAACGACGTTGAGTTTAAGGGTAAGGTGGTACGCAAAGAGGCGTATGGTTATTTTGTACGGCTTGAGCCGGGTATTGAAGGACTTATTCATTCGTCCAAAATTGGTCCTGAAACAACCCTTGAGATTGATAAGGATGTCATGGTATACGTAGAGCGTATTGATAAGAAGAACCGAAAAATGAGCTTGGTTCCGGCTGTCAGCACGGGCAAGCCACTCATGTATCGCTAACTATACTCACGTTGACGCGCCTCAATTTTCGCGGTAGCATAGCATAGACATGCTACTTGCCCAAGTTGATATAAAAAAAGTTTTTGCTCCTGCGGGTCTTTTTACCTCGGTAGCTGATCTTGTGGGTTTTATAGTAAAACTTTTGGCACTCGGAGCGGGTTTATTTGCATTCATTACCTTTATCTATGCCGCGTATCTGTATGTAAGCTCTCAAGGCAAGCCTGAGCAACTTGATAAAGCTCATAAGGCTGTTATTCAAAGTTTGGTAGGATTACTCATTATTGCCGCTGCCTATTTTGTGATTCAGATGTTAGCTAATTTTTTGGGAATTCCTTTTTAGCCTATGACATTTGCCGCAGTGCCTGATTGGATAGGAACCATAAAACCCCCAGTAGGAGGAAGTGACTACAGTACGGGCTTGGTACCGTTTATTAATGCGGCCCTGTGGCTCGTATTTATTTTTTTTGGACTGTATGCGCTCTATATGTTTATTATGGCTGCCTATACGTTTATCAACTCAAAAGGTGATCCAAAAAATGTTGAAAAAGCACAAAACATGATTACCTACAGCGTTATCGGACTGGTGTTGCTAGTGTCCTCGTTTATGTTTGCCGGCATTATCGGCGTGGTGTTTTTTGGCAGTTGGGATTTTGTGCTTGACCCCACCAAAGCTGTTGAGTGCACCATTACGGAGCAAAAAATACGTCAACTGCAACCTTGCAGAAGCGGCATTCCGGGATATAGCGACGCTGATATTAAAACCATGCGAGAAACAGGGACCGCAGATTCATGCAGAACAATTTATAATTCTATCAAAGACAGTAGTTGCCCATGAAAACAATAATCGCACAGCGAATCGGAGAAGGACTTCCGGGTGGGTTTAGCGGTGGTGCAACCGAAATTGGAACAGCAATCGGCAGCCTTGTTAGCTCACTGTTAAGCCTTATATTTATTGTAGGCGGATTGCTGGTAGCATATCAGTTATTTATCGCAGCGCTTAATTGGATTAATTCACACGGAGAAAAGGAAAAAATTGAGAAAGCGCAGAAACAAATTACCAACGCCATTATTGGCCTTGCGATCCTGTTTGCCACCATGGCCCTCTACGTAACTATCGTCGGTGACATATTTGGCATCATTAAGCGCACACCAGGAGGATGGACTATTGTTTTGCCGCAGTTGTTTAAGTAAGCTTACTTAAGGCGCTCTGAATATTCTGCACCGTCACGGCATTGATTTCTTCCAGAGACTCGACGCTGTTAAAGGCATTATGCGGGGTAATAATGACGTTATCCATATCCTGCAATACGTGGCCCATAAGCATTTTTTTTGCCGATATAAGATCGATATGAGTGCTGGTTAACAATTCCCGCTCTTCTCGAATGGACCCTTCCTCTTCCAGTACATCCAGTCCGGCTCCACCCAATACTCCTTTTTGCAAGGCCATGATAATGGCAGTGGTATCGATAACCGGCCCGCGTGAGGTGTTAATCAAGAGCGCCCCTTTTTTACACAGCATAATGTTGTCGCAGTTAATAAGGTGTTGTGTTTGGGGGGTGAGGGGGGTATGTATGGTAATAACATCAGATTGTTTGAGCAGCTCCTCCAAAGGCACAAAGGTAACACCGGGAATATTTTTGGTACTGCGGCTCGTGGCAAGAATACGCATGCCAAAACCCTTTGCTATGTCTCCTACGCTGGTGCCGATATTTCCATATCCCACAATGCCGATCGTTTTTCCATACAGCTCAAATCCGGTTAAACCCTGGCTGTGAAAGTTTCCCTTTTTGGTTCGTTCAACTGAAGGAATAAGTTTGCGGGATAGTGCCAAAATAAGGGCAAAAGCATGCTCCGCTACCGCATGCACGCCATAAGTAGGAACGTTATACACCTGCACACCCTGTTGTGAGCAGGCGGCAGTATCAATATGGTCAGTGCCGGTTGAACGGGTTGCAATAACCTTCAGTTTTGGCAATGAGCGCAGTAGTTCTTCCGTTACATTTGAATAGATAAAAATTGAGATAACCTCGCATTCTGCAGCATGAATACCTCCGGCCTGCTGCAGGGTTTCCATAGTGAGCGGGGTATTGATGAAAAAAACATCATGCCCCTCAAGCGCCTGTTCAAAATACGCCTTCTCTTCGGGCTCGCCGTCAAATATAGCAATACGCATGGTAGGATGTATTATATACCAAATGTATGGGCAACTGCCGCTCGGGCGTTTTCCCCAACGCCTGCGCGTTATATCAGACGCTCCCTCTGTGCTGTGGTATCAAGGAAACGCAAAACAAATAGATTTTGAAAATACCCATTGGTGTGCGCTTGTTGGCTCCCGGAACCCAAGCGAGTATGGTAAAAAAATTACCTATAGATTTGCCTATGAGCTTGCCCAACAAGGAATCATTATTGTATCAGGGCTCGCACGCGGCATTGATGCACAGGCCCACCGGGGTGCGCTTGACGCGCATGGCATCACCGTTGCCGTTCTGGGAACTGCCATTAACCATATATATCCGCGTGAACATATGGCTTTGGCACGCGAAATGGTTTCATCAGGCGGCTTGCTGGTTTCTGAAGTGGCCCCTGGAATGAGCGTTGCCTCATCATCATTTTCCCGCAGAAACCGTATCATTACCGGCCTGGCCCATGCGGTGGTGATTATAGAGGGCGCTCAACGTTCGGGAACCCTGCCCACGGTTCGTTATGCGCTCTCGCAAGGAAGAGAAATTGGTGCGGTACCGGGCGATATTATCCGGCCCACATCATTTGTTCCTAATATGCTGCTACAGCAGGGAGCAGCGCCTATAACCTGCACGCAGGACATTGTTGAGCTTATGGCGTAGTACAATAGCCTATATGAAAAACAGTAATACTATTGTGGTCATTACCGGCCAAACCGCAACGGGAAAAACAAAATTGGGACTGTCTTTGGCCAAAGAGATTAACGGCGACATTATATCGGCAGACTCTCGCCAGGCATACCGGTACCTTGATGTGATTAGCGGGAAAGATATTGAAGATAGTAATTTTGTTGAGGTAAAAAAACAGGGGATATATAGCATTGGATACTATACCATCCAGGGAGTGCGGGTGTGGCTTTACGACATGTGCACTCCTAAAGACTATTTGTCGGCCTATGACTGGGCGGTAGCTGCCCGCAGCATTATTACTCAGCTGCACCAAGAGAAGCGCACTCCCATTATTGTTGGCGGAGCGTTTCATTATATTCGCACCTTATTGTATGGACTTACTGCAATTGCAGAGCCCGACAAGGAGCTGCGTACATCACTCATGCACGAGTCAGCCTCACAGTTGCAGCAGCGTCTTAAAGAGCTTGATGAGACTGCATTGAACGCGCTCAACCAATCCGACCGATGGAATCCGCGCAGACTTATCCGCCGCATTGAGGCAGCGGCGGCAACAGGAGGCGGAGCTTCATTTCCCGGTTTAATTGACACGGGCATCCATACCTTTACCTGCATTGGATTACTGTATAGCGATACAGACGAACTAGAGCAACACATTAATGAGCGGGTGCAGGCGCGTCTTGATGGGGGTGCGCTCGAGGAAGTTGATTTATTGATACATATGGGATACCGGCCGGAACACTATGGTATGTTGAAAACCATAGGCTACCAGCAGCTTATGGCGTACAGCAAGGGAACGCTTACCCTGGAAGCGGCAATTTCGCAGTGGAAAGTAAAAGAATACCAGTATGCCAAACGGCAAAAAACATTTATCACCCATGACCCTAGCTTTATATTGACTAGTCCTGATACAGCAACACTTGACTGGGTAATGAACGTGGTATAATAGATACACATGCCCACGATTCTCACTGAGACATACGAGCAACATATTAGTCGCTTTTTAGAGCGATTCAAATTAGTACCCATTTTTGTGAGCTTTTTTTTAGTACTGTTCTCGATTTTTTTTGTTCGTGACCTTGCGCAACGAAGCGTATGGGGAGCTCAACGCCAGGCGCTCCCATTCCCCGGCATGCTACCCGATCATCCCCTGTATCCTCTCAAACAGGCACGTGATAACTTTATGCTGCTCACTACCCGCGCTCCGCTCAACAAAGCGCAGCTGTATCTGCATTTGGCAGACAAAAGTATCAATGCGGCAAATATGGTTACGGATTGCGCTGTTGCGACGAAAACAGCCATACAGTCACAGAAGTATTTGCTAAATCAACGCCAGGCGCTGCTGGCGGCAAAAGAAATGGGTTTAACGCCCGAAATAACAACCATTACCGGCAATCGTATGTCAATTAAAGAACACGGCCTAATCCTAAAAGATATTGGCAAACGTTGTAAAAACAAAGAAGAACGCACGGAACTTACTCAGGCGACTAAACTTCACGACTCATTTTCCCGCTGGTTCGACTCCACGTATACCAGCCTATAACCCCTCCCATAAGCAGCATGTTTTGAACCAAGCTTACGCTGTAATGGTCAAAAAAGGAGATCAGCAGGAGTGGCAGCGCAACGGCAATAGGTATTTTTTTATATAACAGCGCAATCACGGCCAGGAGTAGTACTACGCCAAGAAGCCGCCATTCCATAAGCACGATCAGCATACTATTATGAATGGGCTGCAAAAAAAGCGTAGGAGAAAGCACGGTCCCGGTATAGAGATAATTACCCAGCTGCGGCGCATGCCACCAATTCGAGATAAATCGGCTTAATCCATTGCTCCACATGGCAAGTCGATCGGTCCATGAGGTTTGGCTTCCCACGGGCAGCAGGGCAAAGGCGGCTACCCATAGGAAAAACAATACACGAGCATAGTAACAGAGCCTGCACCCGAGCTTTTTTGGTATAAGCGTTATCAGGAGT
>PFEE01000069.1:9982-10163 GCA_002793745.1 Candidatus Roizmanbacteria bacterium CG10_big_fil_rev_8_21_14_0_10_45_7
GCAAGTCCCATTATGGCTATGCGTGAGAATGAAAGCAGTACCAGCAGTATACTGGGAAGACTCCATAGGGATTTTTTTTCGCGCCACAACAGCAGAGCCGTGAGTAGGTAAAATCCTCCCATGCTGTTGGGATGTGAAAATGTTGCATACGGGCGCACAAAAAGCTGCCCAAACAGTGATA
>PFEE01000069.1:10208-14497 GCA_002793745.1 Candidatus Roizmanbacteria bacterium CG10_big_fil_rev_8_21_14_0_10_45_7
CCGTTGGTCTACGAGCTGCCATAGGGCAAGAATAAGTTCAAATCCGCTGGCTATAAAAAGTCCGGCAAGCCATTTTTTTCGTTCTTCACGGCCTGCGTACCCTAACACAAATACTGCCGAAACAATCGCAGCGTATTGGACGAAACGATACAGCGAAAGATGCGAGTAGGAAATCAAGCCCAGTGACAGTGCGAAGAGCGTTATTAAAAAGAATTGGTAATGGCGCGGGAGGGTTACGGCAGCCAGCAACAGGAGAATAATATAGCTTACATAGAGCGTTGGTGAGTAGTAGTCCACACGCAATCCGTTGATAAACGAAAATTCGGGCCACCAATGTTTCCCTAGTTGTGTAGGAAGGACTAACCCAAATAAAAAATAGAGCCAGGGGAGTGTCTTACCCACTATAGCTTTAGCGAAGGCGGGCATACACGCGGCGCACTCCTTTGCCGACAGACTCTTGTTTAAATATTGTTAGCGTAGGTGAAAGTTCAGACAAATTTTTTACATGCGGCCCGCCGCAGTACTCTTTACTCACCGCCGTTTCAAGACTGTTTCCAATGTAATACACTTTTACCTGCTCACCATATTTGTCTTTGAAGAAATGCAGGGCGCCGCTTTTTCCCGCCTCTTCCTTAGAAAGCATTACAAAATTAACAGGAAGTTTTTGTTTAATTGCTTCATTTATTATCGACTCAACTTGTTTTATCTGGTCCTCATTTAATTTATCGGCGTGTGAGAAATCAAAGCGTAGCCGGTCTTTAGTAATATTACTGCCATATTGTTCAACGTGTTTTCCCAAGATTTGTCGAAGTGCCATATGAAGTAGGTGGGTGGCGGTGTGGTACCGAACAACTTGTTCGGTATGATCAGCCAGTCCGCCTTTAAATTTTTGTTCCGCTCCTTTGCGTGATGTTTCTTGGTGCCGTGTAACAAAGTGTTGGTACTGCTGCATAAATTGTTTTGAGTTAGCGGTGAGGTTTTGTTCTTGCATCTCTTCCATAAAGAATTCGGGAGGATATCCGTATGACTGATACAGTCGAAAAGCAAGTTCTACTAATGCAGTGGCGTTATTGGTATCAATCCTTTGTAATTGCCGGCGTAGCTCTGTTTCTCCTTTGGCAAGCGCGTTATGGAAACGCTCTTCTTCCTCGATAAATAGTTGAGTAATGCCCTCTTGTTTTTTTGCCAAATCAGGATAGAGCCACACGAGCATCTGGGCAATGGTAGGAACCAGCAATGCTGCTAAATTGTTGTTAATATTGAGCTTTCGGGCAAAGCGCACCATGCGCCGCAAGTACCTTCGTAGAATGTACCCCTGGTCTTTGTTACTGGGCACCACGCCATCCATAGCTAGGAATGTTGCTGCTCGCATATGGTCTGCGATAATGCGCATAGCGCGCGTTACGTCCTCATCTTGCAGGTATTTGTTTCCGGTAAGCTCTTCCAGTTTTTGGATAATAGGGTAAAAGTTGTCGGTTTCAAAAATATCATGTTTTTTTTGCACCACTAATGCAATGCGTTCCAACCCACCTCCAAAGTCAACATTTTTTTGTGGCAGTTCGTCCCATCCCTTCAAGTCATTTTTTCGGTACTGCATAAAGACGTTGTTACCAATCTCTAAAAATTCATTCTGAAATTGCGATGGATCTTTTCCTTCACCATTGCCGTCTTTACCCAAATAGTAAAACATTTCACTACTTGGCCCTCCCAGCTCTCCGGGCGCATCAGCCCGTTGCCACCAGTTGTCATTGCGCCCATAGGCAAAGATGCGTACACCTTCTTTGGCATCAATGCCGTATTGGTTAAAAACTTTTTTAATAATTTCAATCGACTCGGTATCTTTTGGCGCATATTCGTCTCCCTCAAACACCGTTGCGTACAGGCGGTGTGAATCAAGTCCCAGATCTTCAATAAAGTAGTGGTATATCCAGGGAAGCTGTTCAGCCTTAAAGTAGTCTCCCAGGCTCCAGTTGCCCATCATGTGAAATGCAGTTGTGTGGCGGTTATCTCCCACCTCATCGATATCTGAGAATCTTACCGAGCGCTGCACATTGACCAGTCGTTTACCCAATGGGTGCGACTCACCGCTTAAATAGGGAACCAGTGGAAACATGCCGGAGTTAACAAACAATAACGTTGAATCGCCTTCGGGAACCAGGTTCATATTAGGAATTTCCTTATGCCCATGTTTTTTATACCGTGCCAGGTATTTTTCAAGAATTTCTTGAGACGTCATAATAGGTGTTATTATAGCAAGTGTTATAATAGAGGCTTACCTATGCTTCCGTCAAAGATAAATATTCCTCATCATGTTGCGATTATCCCCGATGGAAACCGCCGTTGGGCTCGTGCACGCAACCGCGATACGCTGTTTGGGCATCGGGCTGGCTTTGATCGTGCGGTAGAGCTGGCTAAGGCTGCACGGAATTTGGGCATACATACGTTGAGTTTTTGGGCTTTTTCAACGGAAAATTGGAACCGCAGCCCCCGTGAGATTTCCTACCTCATGCGCCTATATAAAGCTATGATTGATAAGTATCTTGATGACGCACGCAAAGAAGGTGTACGCATTATTCACCTGGGAAGGAAAGACAGAATTCCAAAAACACTCGTGAAAAAAATAGCACAGGCAGAGGAGGAAACAAAGCACAATAAAAAATACGTCTTAAATATTTGTCTTGATTACGGGGGGCACGATGAAATTATGAGGGCAATGCGGAGTGCAAAGAAAGAGACATATGACCTATCTCAATTACTGGACACCAAAGGCCAGCCATATCCATTAGTTGACCTACTTATTCGTACGAGCGGCGAACAGCGAACGAGCGGCATGCTATTATGGCAATCGGCGTACGCAGAGCTGTATTGGGAACAAGCTCATTTCCCCGACTTCACACCAGAAAAATTAGAATGCGCATTACTTGATTATTCGCGTCGTTGCAGGCGATTTGGTGGAGATGGCGCAGATGTTCACATGGCCTTTAATCCTAAAATAGTTGCCAGTCTTGAAATTCGTTTTCGCCATGCGCTTGCTTTTGAAGAAGGAGAGCGATTACGAGACCTAACTATGCGTTACCTAAAAGAGCATTATGGACTTTCTAAAAAACTGGCATTTGCAGCAGGAGCTAATTTTGCGAAGGCCTTACGGTATGGCCAACAACACCATTGGGATGAGGCAAAAACATCACTGACGGGTCTGTATGCCATTATTAAAAAAACCATAGGGCTGGCTTTTGAACCAGACATCATTGCATCTATTGAAGTAGATCTATGGAAAACGGGAGCCAGTGAAGAGAAAATGCGGGAGCTATTGGCGGAAAAGTTTAGAATTTCCAGCCTGCAAGCGGCGCACCCAGCGCATCTAGCTATTTTGGCCAATGAATCAATACAGAAACAGGATTTTAGTCGTGCGCAGCAGTACCTTGAACAATTCTATACACTGCTCAAAGAGCGCGTTGCCTGAGACACATAGGTTATAATACCCATATTAATTTTAGTGGAGGAGTCGGATAGCGGTTCATTCCACACGCTTGGAAAGCGTGCGTCCGAAAGGACTCGGGGGTTCGAATCCCCCCTCCTCCGCCAAGCAATTTATCTCTAAACATTTGGAACATTTAAGAAAAAACGATTATCCAGCCGCGGTTTCGACACAACTCGATCTACTTTCTATGTCCAACTTACCACGTAATGAAATGCAACAAATACGCATGGAAGCAGATAGGGATGCAAGATCGGTCAGACGCGTTGTTGATGCGAGGAATGCCGCTCATGTAAATTTAGCCGTGGTGAGTCAGAGGCTAAAAGAGCATACAGGAGAAACGTATGAAGATTACGCAGATTTATCAAGCTCAAGAACCGTAAATCAAATGTATTTACTCATAAGAAAAGAGCTTTTGGAAGCTGGAGCAACAGAGGATGAGGTTGGCAATCATTTCAGAACAAGTCTCAGTGCCTATCTTGACTCCCCGGAACTACTCATGCACCCAAAGACTATATCAAATAAGTACCTTGTCAAATTTAAAGCTGCGGTTGGGAAATTCAGAAAACCCAAAGGCTTTACAGGATCTCATGAGGAATGGCTTGAAATGTTAGTCAAACATATGAATGCTACGAGGCTTATACATAATGATGACGCTAGTAAGATGCACCCTAGTCCTGACAATGGGGTTGTGCTTACTTGTTTTTCACATCGCGTTAAGAGGGATGCTATGCCTGATTGGATGTCTGAGTTTACTCATATACAAGGAAAAGAGTTAGTGGATCTCGTTGAAGCTGAAGATCAAAATGAT
>PFEE01000058.1:0-147 GCA_002793745.1 Candidatus Roizmanbacteria bacterium CG10_big_fil_rev_8_21_14_0_10_45_7
GAACCCCACATCCTTATCCCTTGTTAAAAGTGCAAATGCTCAAAAGCGCAATTCGTTACTTTCGCGTTCTGCCAAAAGTACCAGTGACGGAACCTATACCTATCGGTACCAGAACTCTCAAGAATCTCACGTTCGTATATTTAGCAG
>PFEE01000058.1:165-355 GCA_002793745.1 Candidatus Roizmanbacteria bacterium CG10_big_fil_rev_8_21_14_0_10_45_7
CAGCACCCCTAAAAGCAATACGCTCAGTTTGGATATTATAGGCTGGTTTACTGCTCTACTCCTGGCTCTTATTAATTTTTTGTCGGGTTTCCTTAATCCAACCACCCTATTAATTCTTGAGGCAGCGATTGTTGGATACTTGCTCTATCGGCGGTTTTTCCTTGCCCCGCGAAGTCCAGCTAAGAGGGAC
>PFEE01000058.1:436-1059 GCA_002793745.1 Candidatus Roizmanbacteria bacterium CG10_big_fil_rev_8_21_14_0_10_45_7
CCTATTGCTACAACTTGACAAATTTCCTTACCTTTGCTATAGTCTCCTTACTATGTTACAAACAGTAAAGATATCAAGTAAAGGCCAAATTACCCTTCCCATAGCCATAGTTAAGTCATTAGGTCTTAAGCGGGGTGACCGGCTCGTTGTAGAGTCAAAAGAAGGTGGTACTATATTGATGCATCAAGCACTAACAATTCTTAATGAGATCTCCGGTTCTATACCGTTACCTCACCGATTTAGGAATAAAAGCCTTACTGAAATACGTAATATAGCTACCTATGAGTACTTTAAAAAAAAGCATAAGTGAAAGCCTATTTTGTTGATACCAACTACATATTACGCTTGCTTCTTAAAGATAATGAGACGCAGCATGATGAAGCCAAGGCTCTCTTTAATAAAGCTATACGAGAAGAAGTTGTACTCCAAACCTCAGTATTAGTCTTCTTTGAGCTGAATTGGGTATTATCGAGTTTTTATGAATATAACAAAGATATGGTAATCTCAACCCTAAAAAAACTCTTACAAATGAATGTGCTTGAATTTGAAGAAAAAAATATGTTCCTTACTGCACTTAATGTATACACTAAACACAACATTAATCTTATTGATTGTTATTACAT
>PFEE01000058.1:1093-1604 GCA_002793745.1 Candidatus Roizmanbacteria bacterium CG10_big_fil_rev_8_21_14_0_10_45_7
GCCTCTTTTGATAAGAGATTATTACAGACGTTAAAGAATCAGTAATTTGCGCTACTCAAATTGAACCGTAACCGGCTCACCAATACGATTACCTGCCACATTAGCCGTTATTTCGTAACTGCCTACCGATGTTGTGTACAAATCATAAACTGCACGTCCGTATAGGTCAGTTTTAATTTGAATACCTTCATACGGTATGCTGGGCTTGGTAGTTACCATAACATCCTGATTGCTGACTCCTTTCCCCTGCGCATCCAATACTATAACGCTTAAGCGGATCCTGTCCTTTCCATCAGCTCGAGCCTTAAGCGGACTTACAAATAAATATGAGTTTTCTTGAGAGAGGCCTGCCACTCCGGAGCCTTGGCGAAGGGTGGCTCTACTGCCTACTATAAAACGCACGTTAGCACTAATACTTAGTAATAACAACAGTCCCCCGAGTAATAACCACGCTTTCATACTATTGAGTATAAACATTTTGTGATTAAATACAATATAAACAAAGAAGGGC
>PFEE01000058.1:1617-1960 GCA_002793745.1 Candidatus Roizmanbacteria bacterium CG10_big_fil_rev_8_21_14_0_10_45_7
AGATGAATGTGGCACTCATTTAGCAAACCGTTATATAATCTGCTAAACCACTCTTCACTTTTGCCAACTTAAACTCTCTGTCTAGTTCCTCAACCTTACTACTATTCCTACTTACCCTATTTTTTAAGTTATTTTAGGTAGTCTTCTACCTACTATAAGATTTATCATTATAGGATAGTATTACGAAATACTGACCATCATAGAGCCTAAAAATATTGCGGATATACGTATAAATACGTGTAAATAGAATTATAAGATTACTTTTGTATCAGTTAAATACTATTACAGAGTATATCAATCTAGATTGAAATACCTCTTGACATCCAGCGTATATATATAAATA
>PFEE01000058.1:1977-2306 GCA_002793745.1 Candidatus Roizmanbacteria bacterium CG10_big_fil_rev_8_21_14_0_10_45_7
TCGAATTTAAATCATACCTCGTTAAGCGAGGCTATGGCTCTGCGACCGTGAAAAACTACTCCCTTGACCTTCGTTCGTTTCTTTCCTGGATGAGTGGGATTAAGCAGGAATCACCAAGCATTGGGCTGTTACAGCAGTCTCTAACTAACGAGGTCATAACTCAATACCAACTGGCATTGGTTAATAAACACACACAACCAGCAACGATAGACCGTCATATGGCCTCAGTACGATCTTTCGCTGGCTATGCTCAACGGCAAGGCTGGATTGATGAAGTCCCAAATCCTCGGCCAAAGGCCGATGGTCCCTTGGACCACAAAGCCAATACA
>PFEE01000058.1:2325-3722 GCA_002793745.1 Candidatus Roizmanbacteria bacterium CG10_big_fil_rev_8_21_14_0_10_45_7
TTCAAAGGTCACTTGAGAAAGAAAAAGTAAGCGCTGCAACAATCCATAGCTATATGGCCGACGTTAAAGAGTATCTCACTATTATTAGTTCAAATACAAACCAATGAAGCAACTAGTGAATCATGCTTTCGGCCTAACACAAAAGGCTATTTCGTACATGAATCCTGCTCGCGAAGGCGATCCCTACCAGCGGCTCAACCGCTCAAAAGGGTTTTCTCTGTCGTTTCGGCTAAAACCAAGAAAAATATATGCGTGAATTGCTTTCTGCCTCAAGCATCGCTCAGTATAGGGCTTATTGGCAAGCCCGGCTTAAGGGTGGTATTGCAGAAACAAGTATTATCAGAAAAATATCGTCCGTACATAAATACGCACAATGGGCACAAAAGGCGGGTTACCTTTCACAAGAAGAGTTTCACGCAGTTCAAGTTGAGCTCCAAAAATTTCGTGGCATTGTGACGGGTAAATCACAAAAGTCGAGCTCAAAGGCATTTTCCCTTACCAAATACCTGAGCTCATTTGAGGCAATAAAGCTCGCCATAGCTCACAGGTTCAATGCTGGCATCATGGGACTTTTTCTGCTAATTGCCTTCTCGGTAACTGGAGGCATCGCTTTTTATAACCAGTTCTTTTCTCGGGCCAATGTTAACCTCGCTTATCCCACAGCCCCAGTAAGCTCAAGTCGGAAATTAAACTTCCAGGGACTGCTTACCGACTCAAGCGAAACACCCATTACTTCCGCCACCAACATGAGGTTCAGATTATATAATGCCAGCTCAGGTGGAAGCACCCTGTATGACTCAGGGACGTGTAGTATACAACCGGATACGGACGGAATTGTTAATGTACTGGTGGGCAGCTCATGTGGTACCGAAATAGAAGTTCCGGTGTTTACCAACTACGGAGAGATATGGCTGGGCGTTACGGTGGGTGCGGACGCTGAAATGACACCTCGGCAGCAAATAGCCAACGTCCCCTATGCTATTAACTCAGAAACCCTGCAGGGCCTACCACCAGGCACCGGTAAGTCAACTATTGCCTATATCAATGATCAAGGCGATCTGCTAATTGCCACTAGCACCGCCGGTATCCGTTCTACCTGGGCAAGCACTTCCTTCCAGATATCAAGCGCCAACGCGGTCACGATTGCTTCGGCCGGCTCTGGCGATATAACTCTGAACGCTACCGAAAGCGGTACCATAAAGCTCCAAACCAACGGCACTAGTGGTGATCAAGTAAGTGCTACGAACGCAAATCTTGCTACCGGTAACCTCATATACGGCTCGGTTAACAACGATGCAACCGGATTTAACCTCCTGCAGCTCCAAAGCGGCTCATCCCCCACTACCAAGTTCCAAGTCGATTATGCCGGCAAAGGCTACTTCGCCGGCAACGTCGGC
>PFEE01000015.1 GCA_002793745.1 Candidatus Roizmanbacteria bacterium CG10_big_fil_rev_8_21_14_0_10_45_7
AAAGGCAGCAACCATTACCCGAATATCTTTTTTTATTATCCTTATATCTTTCTTTATGCTAGTTAAGCTGCTTTCGATTGACATGAACCTATGTTCAAAAAGCTTCGCTATTGCCGATAAATCTTCTCTGGTTAACATGCGATTACTATACTTTTTCAAAAAATAAAATCAATAGCATAAAAGCCACCAAGTCTTGCTTGACAAAGATTAGCAGACAACGTATACTGTTGCTAAATGAATCATATTAATGAGTTATCTGACCGGCAAATAAAGATTCTGAAGGCTATTGTTGATGAATATATTGATACCGGTGATGCCGTGGGATCAGAACTTCTTGAGAAAAAATTCAAAGTTGGCTACTCGCCCGCTACTATCCGTAATGAAATGGTGGTTCTGGGCGAATACGGATACATTGGAAAATCACATTTCTCGTCCGGCCGCGTCCCTACTCCTAAAGCATTCCGCTTTTACATCAATACCTTGCTTCCCAAAAAGCCACTGAGCACCGCAGAGGAGGTCTCCATTAAAAATGAGGTGTGGGACTATCAAAAAGATGAGGTGCGCTTTTTGGAAGAAATCGCTTCGGTCTTGGCCGACAAAAGCGGACTATTGGCCATGGTATTTCTGCAAAACGGGTTTCGTTATTATGCCGGAACTGAACATTTGCTTGCTATCAAAGAATTTTCTGATTATGGCTTTTCCCAATCAGTATTTGGTCAACTTGACGATGTGGAGTACTGGATTGCCATTTTGGCTGACCTCATGAGCCACCAAAAAGAGCTTGAAATATTATTGGGCGATGATTACCAAATGAAACAGTTAACCAATCTGGGAAGCGTTTTTTGTGGATTCCGTATCGGCGACCAGCAGGGCGCTATCGGACTTATTGGTCCCTGTCGCCTGCCGTATTCTGCCGCCGTTCCATTAGTGAACTACTCTGCCACTATCATTTCACAGATTTATAATGACCAAAAGTAATAAAGATACCAAGTTGGAGGAGCTAAAGCATAAGTATTTGCTGGCGCTTGCCGATTATCAAAATCTAGAAAAACGGGTTTGGAGCGAACACGAACGGCTGCAAACTGAAACATACCGCAAAGTCATTACTCCTTTTTTGGATATTAAAGACGATATTGATGCCGCAAAAAAATTTGGCCAGCACGATGGCATTGATTTAATTCAACACAAAATGGAAGACATCATTACAAAACTGGGTGTAGAGCAAATTAACCCAGAAGGAAAACCGTTTGAACCGGAAATCATGGAGTGTATTAGTACCGAAGAAGGTTCGGAACATAATCGGGTAACCAAAGTGCACAAAAAAGGATACCGCATGGGCACCTCATTACTTCGGCCCGCTATTGTGACGGTTAGCATTACTAATTTACAAAAAAAGGAGGAAACACCATGAGTAAAATCATAGGAATCGATCTAGGAACCACTAATTCTTGTATGGCTGTTATGGAGGGTGGGAAACCCAAAGTTATTCCCAACGCTGAAGGAAAAAATACGACACCGTCAGTCGTTGATCCGGATAAGCATACCGTTGGTGAGGTTGCAAAACGCCAACTGGTCATTAATCCCGATCGTATCATCTATTCTGTTAAGCGTCTTATGGGTAAGCGCCACAAGGATGCATCGGTACAGAAGGATATAAAAATGCTTTCGTACAAAGTAGTTGAGGGAAAAAATGGTGCCGCTGCCGTTAAAATACACGACAAAACCTATACTCCTCAGGAGATATCAGCCTCAGTGTTGTCAAAGCTGAAAAAAGATGCTGAGAGTTTTTTGGGCGACACCGTCGACCGCGCGGTTATTACCGTTCCCGCCTATTTTGATGACGCACAGCGCCAGGCAACCAAACAAGCGGGTGAGATCGCCGGCCTTAAGGTTGAACGCATTATTAATGAGCCTACGGCAGCTTCGCTGGCCTATGGCCTTGATAAAAAACAAAGCCATTACATTGCGGTATACGACCTTGGAGGCGGTACCTTTGACATCACGGTCCTTGAGTTGGGTGAGGGAGTATTTCAGGTCAAAGCCACCAATGGTGATACCCACTTGGGTGGTGATGACTTTGACCAGCTGATCATTACCTACCTGGCTGATGAATTCAAAAAAGAACACGGTATTGACCTGCGCAAAGATCCGCAGGCATTACAGCGGTTGCGCGATGGAGCTGAAAAAGCAAAAATTGAACTTTCGTCAACGCTTGAAACAGAAATTAATCTTCCGTTTGTAACGGTTAAAGACAATCAACCATTGCACTTTGTAACCAAACTGACCCGTGCAAAACTGGAATCATTAACCGAAGAACTGATTAAGCAAACATTCGGGCCCGTTGCAGCCTGTATCAAAGATTCGGGCGTTGCCAAAACCGATATTCATGAGGTGGTCATGGTAGGAGGTATGACCCGCATGCCCCGCATTGTTGAGGAAGTAAAAAAATTCTTCGGCAAAGAGCCCAACCGCAGCGTTAATCCTGATGAAGTAGTTGCCGTTGGCGCTGCTATTCAGGCTGGCGTTATTGGTGGCGACGTGCATGACGTGGTATTGCTTGACGTAACCCCGCTTACCTTAGGGGTAGAAACCATGGGAAGCGTGATGACGCCCCTTATTGCACGCAATACCACCATACCTACGTCGAAGTCTGAGGTATTTAGTACGGCTGCCGATAATCAAACATCGGTAGATATTCATGTATTGCAGGGAGAGCGTCCCCTTGCTAAAGATAATAAGTCATTGGGGCGATTTATTCTTGAGGGTATTCCTCCGGCACCGCGTGGTACGCCTCAAATTGAGGTTAAATTTGATATCGATGCCAACGGCATACTGACGGTTACTGCCAATGATAAGGCAACCGGCAAAAACCAAAGCATCCGCATCACCGGCTCAACCGGCTTGAGCGATGAAGAAATAGAAAAAATGCGCAAGGCAGCCGAAGAACACGCGCAGGAGGATAAGGTAGCGCGTGAGCGCATAGAGGCAAAAAACCAGGCGGAAACCTTGCTCTATACTGCTGAAAAAACCTTGAAAGAAAATAAGGAGAAAATTAAAGAGGAATTATACAAGGAAGTTGAACAAAAAGTAGAAGACTTAAAGGCAGTGAAGGATAAGGAAAACCTTGAGGATATACAAAAAAAGACTGAGGAGCTTAACACATCGTTAAGTAAAATTGGTCAAGAAATGTATAACAAGCCGCAGGAATCGAAAGCCGAGGAAGGCGAGGTTGAACAACCGTAATGGTCAGCAAACGGGATTATTACGAAGTATTGGGAGTGTCAAAAAGCGCCAGTGCGGACGAGCTTAAAAAAGCGTATCGCAAACTGGCGCTTGAGTGGCATCCCGACCACAATAAGTCCCCTGATGCTACCGAAAGATTTAAAGAGATAAACGAGGCATTCTCAGTACTGTCCGACGAAAAAAAACGAGCACAGTACGACCGTTTTGGGCATGTCGGCGCAGCCGATGCATCGCCCTTTGGCAACGCCGGTCCAGGAGGAGCTAATTATGGCTACGCGTCATATGGCGACATAAATGACATTTTTAATTCATTCGGCGTTGACGGCAACAATCCTTTTGATATTTTCGAAAGTTTTTTTGGTGTTCAAAATCCGTCTCGGCGGCGAAAACCGATATACCGCATTCACGTCACGTTTGATGAAGCAGCAAAAGGCGTAGAAAAAACGGTTCAAATTGAGTCAGTCAAAAAAAAGATTAAGATTCCTTCCGGCATTGCCACCGGAAGCAGAATTCAATTTAGCGATTTTTCAGTTATGGTTGATGTTGGCAGCAGTGATACCTTTCAGCGTGACGGGCAGGATCTGTATTATGAGGTTCACCTCAACTATCCCGACATCATCCTGGGCACCTCGATCCGCGTACCGACGCTTAATAAACCGGTGAGTATGCGCATAAAGCCGTTAACCGAACCAGGAACGCTTATTCGCTTGCGTGGATTTGGACTTCCCTACCCGCAAACAAACCGTACCGGAGACCTCTATGTAATGGTCAAAATGGATACGCCCAAACAGGTAAGCGGAAAAGAAAAAGAACTACTAGAATCGATTCGTAGATTACGCTCTTAACGGTTTAGGTACCGCTCAATATTTTTTTGGTGGGTTTCGTAGTCGGTAGCGTAATGCATGGTTCCGTCGGAACCTGAAATATAATACAAATTATCGCTTTCCCGCGGATCAAGTACCGCGCGCAATGCATCTAACCCAGGATTTGAAATGGGGCCGGGAGGAAGACCGGTATTAAGGTACGTATTATACGGTGAATCAAGCTTAAGGTCTGCAGCAGTCAGGTGCTCTTTCCACCAGCGCTTGCCTATTGAATCGTATCCCAATACATACTGAATGGTTGCATCAATTTGAAGCGGCATATCAAGCTCCAGCCGATTTAATAAAATGCCGGCAACGGCACGCTTGTCTTCCAACGTGCGTGCCTCACGTTCAACCAATGACGCAAGAGTAAGCGCATCATGAAGCGTGAACTCATCTTTCATCTTTGATTGCTCATAGAGCGGTACCACGCGTTCATTAAATGTTTTTTTGAGTAAATCTGCTACTACCTCCTCGCTTGCTTTTTTGGGAATAAGATAGGTATCGGGATAGAGATATCCCTCTTCTACCAATAAATCAAACCGCTGTGTCGAAATGGGAATTTTTTTGGCAACGGCTTCGGCTATCTCTTCTTTGCGCAAACCCTCAATAACCGTTACCCAGACATCAATAGTGCCGTGCGTAAGCTCCCGCGCTATCTCGGTAGTACTCATGCTGCGGTTTAGACGAAAATCCCCCGCCTGTATTGATTTTTCTATACCTAATCGCTTTACCACCAGGTAGAATACAACGCGATCCCGGATAAATTTTGCCGACTCAAGATTTTTTGCAATGGTAGCAACGCCTTCGCCCGGGTGGATAACGAATATCTCGTTGGTGGTGGCACTCTTATCAACCGGCAGTAAACCTTCACGGTACCAGACAGTTAATCCAACTATGACTACCAGAGGCAGCACCAGCAACGTAACAATTTTTTTCATCTTTCTTTATTTAAGACGCAAGCTCGTTCACCAGGGCTCGCCTATATGACCCTTCTCCTTCAACTACATACACCCGCTTACAGTTGCAATACGCCAAAGTTTTTCCTTTTACCTGTTTGCGCGGCGCATCTTTTAAGTCTTTACCGCACCCAACGCATCGTCTCTGAGATAACAGCCAAAATTGTAACGGTTCAATAAGTTTCTTAAAAATCATGGGGGATTAATTAACTAATTAATTAAACTTGTAGTTCAAAAACTGGCATATGGGTATAGGTGTCAACGGCTTCGCGTAGTTTATCAGCACTATTTGTATACATGGTAAGGAGTATATCATGTTTTTTAATTCGCTGTCCCATACGTGCCTGGAGCACCATGCCGCCCAATTTATCACTGGGAGCACCAAGCAGCCGGGCCAGTGAGGTAATGTTAAAGTTATTCACGCCCGATACCACCCCATCATGTGGCGCCAGTATCTCCTTCTTGTTGTTGCCCACCGAAATGCGGTCGATAACAAAATCCCCATCCCCGCCCTGCGCCTTCACTATTTCACGAAATTTTTTCATTGCCGCACCGCTTTTCAGCAGATACTCGGCAACCAATAACGAGTCATCAGCGCGATGATCCGCCGCAAAACATAAATCCAGCACCTCACTCGCTAGTTTTATTGATTTAAATTCCAAATCAGAAGAACGATCCGGTGTTTGCGCCAATACCTTAACCGCATCAATGGTTTCGTAGTTTGGCCCAATACCAAAACCGGCCGGCTCATATTGAAAGTTGATATCAGCTTTTACTCTAATGCCAAACCGCTGCGCGATACGAGTAAAGGCGTCGCGAAACCGGAGTGCGTCTTTCACTAGTCTTATCTTCATACTCGGCCCTACCGGAATATCCAACACCATGTACTTGGATGATGCGGCAACCTTTTTTGCGAGTATAGAAATAATGACCTTGTCGTACGATTCAAACGACAGCGGTTCCTCAACACGGATAATAACGTCATCGGCCGGCGCTATGCCCAAATGCCCTCCCCATATGATACAGCATCCGATGCGCTCCACAATAGCCTGTGCCTTCTCAAGCTCTATGGCAACCGGCGCAAGCACCTCCATACAATCTGCCGTCCCTGCCGGTGTGGTAATGGCTCGTGAGGAGGTTTTCGGTATCTGATAGCCCGCGGCGGCAACAATAGGTACGATAATCATACTGGCACGCGTACCGGGCATGCCGCCAATGGAATGCTTGTCGGCAACAATGCCCTTAAGGGTAAACTTCTTACCGGTTTCAACCATGGCTTTGGTGAGGTTATACAGCTCATCATCAGTGTAGCCGGCGCTGAATGAAGCGGCGGCAAAATACGCAACAAAAATATCCGTGAGTCCGCCGGTTGAAAATTCATGCATAATGGCATAGCTGTCTTCGTATGATAACTCATGGCCTACCAGTTTTCGTTTAATGGCGTCTATGGCCCGAATGCGAGACGTGTTATTCATGTTTTTCATCCATCGTTGTTAATGTTTTATTTACGTAGAATAATTTAGTATAGCGATCTATGGTGGCTTTTACTACCCGCAGGCGCTTGAACAAATTAATGAGTTGATCAAATTCATCGGGTATAAACGCCCAAGCAGCATACCCGTACACCGCCAAACCCATAAAAACGCAGGTTGCCGTAAGCCACAGTACCTGAATCGTGCGGGTAGTATCAAATACCAACCCGTCAAGCAGTTTGCGCAGCAGCCACACTAATACCGCCGTTACCAATGCTATCAGCGCAATTAACACAAAACGCGGCAGCACGTCTTTCAGCTTAATGCCGTCAATGCGCCACACCAGCATTACATACAGCGTCATAACCTGCAGCGCTATGGAAATTGAGAATGAAACCGCCAAATACCATACCGGCAGTTTGAGTATCACGATAAACAGGACACTTAACAGGGAGTTGAATACCGTGGCATAAAAGCCCACCACCAGAGGTGTTTTGGTATCGTCCAGCGAAAAAAATGCGCGCACGATAATATAGTACGCAGTATGAAACGGCATGGAGATAGCAAACGCCGACAACGTATAGGCCGTTGAAACGGTGGAATCCCAATCAAATTTTTCTCCTCCGAATATTAACCGCGTTACCGGAATACGAAGTGTGGTAAAAAAAACGACAAACGGCATAGTCACAAAAAACACCAACAGCAGCAAACGAGTCACATTGCGCATCAACTCGTGATAATTCTTTTTATGAGCGTATTCCACAAAAAACGGCAGTACCGCCTGCCCCAGTGCTACGCCAATCAAGGTAACCGGAATAATCTGCAATGACTGAGCAAGGCTGAATGCCGACATGGCTCCCACTCCTTTAAGAGAGGCGAGCGCGACATCAATGGTTGCATCAAACTGAACAATGGCCATACTGGCCAAGCGGGGAATAAACATAACCACAAAGGTGGTAATCAAGGGATGATTCCAAGGCAGTATTCTCGTACCTTTGGTAAATAGCTTCATGCCCGGCAGCAGGGACAAGCAATACAGAAAAGCGCCAATACCTGCACCAATCAAAGCAGCACGCAAACCCCATATGCGGGCTCCAACAATGATGGAAAATACAATTCCTACGGTATAGGCAATCTGTGCCAGTCCGGGTACCAAAAATTGTTTACGCGACTGCATGTATGACGCATATACGTTGCCCACTATAAGAAGCGGTACCTGAATCAACAATAAATACATGGATAAATCCGCAGCTAAGCGCTGATTTTGCGGGCTAAATCCGGGTACGACCAACTGGAACAAGCCATAACGCAGCGGAAATATCACTCCCACAATAACCGCCCAGGTAAGAAGAAATAATACAATAAGCGTAAGGGTAAACGAGTGTACTCGTTGTACATCTTCACCATCCTCGGCTTGAACTTTACTGATGAGTGGTATGTAACAGGCGCTCAACGACCCTAAAATAAGTACATCAAACACCAGGTCGGGAATACGGAATGCCGCAAAGAAAAGATCTCGTTCAGCACCGGTATAGTAACTGGTTAATACGCGGTATTTCCACAAACCAAATATGCGGGCAAGCACCATGGTACTAACCACGATAACCGTGGATGCAAATAGCGTCTTATACGAACGTTTGTATAGTTCGGTAACGAACTCTAGTTTTTTAGCAAACATCTTGGTATAATATAGCGATCTTATGCCTAATATACAATCAGCAAAAAAGCGGGAACGGCAGGAAACAAAACGACATGCACAAAATGCGGCTATGAAATCTCGTTATATTTCCGCCATACATTTATTGGTGAAATCCAAAAAAAAAGGTTCATTGAGCACCACCGTGTCGCTTATTGACCGTGCCGTAAAAAAAGGCATTATTCACCGCAATAAAGCAGCACGCCTTAAATCACGCCTCTCTCGTATAGTCGCCTCAGGAAAAACTGCAAAAGCATAAGAATCATGCTACGATGATTCTATATGGCTCAGCGCTATCATTTTAATTTATTGAGTAAAAAGAAAGTAGCGTTTTCAAACGAATTCCTTATTTTCACACAGCGGTACGTGCGCTATATCCTCATTACCACCCAGCTCATTGTGCTCGCGGTTTTTTTTGTCAAAATATTGCTTGACCAGTCTATTGTGGATCTAAAGGAAAGCATTGATCAAAAAAATCAGATTATTCTGGCGGCACAACCCCTTATTCGCGATAACAATCAATTCTCCGAAAAAATAGATCTGCTGGACGGCCTTATAGAAAAGCAGCGCACCTCATACGGATCAATGTTTACGGTGCTGGATAATGTACCCGAAACCATCACAATCACCAAATTTTCGTACAACCGCAATGAAATTACCCTGAGCGGCAGCACCTTTGAGGCAAACGATATTAAGAAATTTGAGGCACGGCTTAAGAAAAAGCTTCCCAAAACCACCGTCGTTATACAAAAAATAATTATTCAACAGCGCAGTTACCAATTTGAGATGGTTATTTCTTATGAAGCGTAAGGCTATTTCTCACGATTACACCGTTACCACCTTTGTATTTGTATTTACGTCGTTTTTTTTATTCTTTGCCATTCGGCCATCTCTTAATCTTATTTTTACCCTCAATAAAGAGCGTGAAGACTATACCACCATTAATCTACAGCTTGATAAAAAAATTGAAGACATTATAAGCGCGCAAAATAACTACATTGCCCTTGCGCCGTATATTGATGAAATCAACCAGGCAATTCCTAATCGGCAGGTACTGGCTGATACGCGGGAAGTTATCAGTACCGGCAGCCCTGAATTGGTTAACTTCAGCGTACAAGAAAGCACCTTGTTGCCCCTGGCGGGTTCGCAGCTTAACATGATCGGATTGGGAACAACATTGACCGGAACCTATCCCTCCATAAAAGCCTACCTTACGTCATTGCGTGCACTTCCCCGCATTGTCACACTAGAATCAGTTGCCATCACTCACGGTGAGAGCACCACCTCGGGTTCACTCAATGCCAGCGTTCAGTTACAAACCTATTTTTACCATTTACCATGAGCAACCGAAGCAGCACCCTACAGGTAAACCGAGAATTGTTTATTATTTCTCTAACGATATTTATTACCGTCGTGGTATGGATTACGGTTGAGCTGTATCATATTAAAAAAAATGAACAATTTGAGACCAACTATGAAAGCAGCCTTAAAACAGAGATTAAGCCAATAGACAAAACAAAAGTTGAACGTATCACCAGAGAACACTAATTTATGAGTTACTATTTTTTACATAAACCGCGCACGATACCAACCCTGCTGGCATATAGTGTTATTGCTGGCTTTACCATTCTGCTTGCCCTCATGCTTCGCTCACTCAGGGTGCAGCCCATTACCCGAGCCGCACCTCTCGTAATTCCAAAACAGCTTATGGTAAGTAACATAACCAACTCCTCAGCAGCGGTAGCCATTGAACTGCCCGAGCCTGCCACGGTTGCCATCCGCTTTACTAATAACGGGACCGAGCAGCTGGCGTTTGATCTTCGGGACACCCGCAGCCAGCAGTCCCGGC
>PFEE01000024.1 GCA_002793745.1 Candidatus Roizmanbacteria bacterium CG10_big_fil_rev_8_21_14_0_10_45_7
AGAGGATGCGGCAATCATTGTTGAGGATCTGGGGTGGAGCGATGTGGGTGCGTGGGATGCGCTTAAAGAGGCGATTGAAGAAAGCCCCCAGGCAAACGTGACCCGTGGCAATACCATAGTAAAAGATTCACAAGATACCCTAGTCTATAACTATGACGACGGCAAGCTGGTGGTGGGTATTGATCTGGATGGCATGATCGTAGTAAACACCGGAGATGTATTGTTAGTAACCAAAAAAACATCCATTGCCAAAGTTAAGAAGCTGGTCGAGAGCTTTGAAGGAACCGAGCACGAAAAGCTTACGTAAGGTGATAGGAGGCGTAGTCGCGATAGGCGTTTTCGATCGTAAGCATCTCGTCGCGCTCTAACGGTTCGAAATACATGCGGATCAGCCGTACCGTGTTATTGGTACCGGAATAGGCAACATTGATGTTTTCGTCCTTCATTTTTTTCTCAAGCCACTTACAGAATGATTTAATGCGCCGGTTCCACACCTGCTCCAAGCTTTCCCCGTTGGGCGGCGGCACATTCCATGAACGTCGCCACAAAATAGCCTCTTTGGGATGTTCGCGCATAACGGTCATTTTGCTTTTGCCGGTAATATCTCCATAATCCCGCTCAACTAATTCGGGCTTGATAATGTAAGGAACACCTTTGTGATATTTTTGTATCGGTTCCAGGGTTTGGATGCAGCGCTCAAGGGCAGGGCTGATAAACAGATCAATATGTTTTTCTTTCAATTTTTCTGCAAGCTCTTTTGCCTGTGCTTTGCCCGCGTGGGTAAGGGTTGATTGGCGGTGGCCGGAAAAAATTCTACGTACGTTGTCGTAGGTTTCACAGTGGCGGAATAGGTACAGCGTTGGCGGCTCATCGGTATTGCTTTTGGGCATAGGAGTAAGAGCAGCGCCAGGGTTTTTGAGTGACGCAAGAGCTGATTTTTGAAGCGCTTCAAAATCGGTCATGATTATTCTTTTTTAAACGGGAATGAAGCAAATGTGCTCGTCTTTTCTAGATGTTCTATTTCAAGCAAACGGTTATATTTTGCCATGCGTTCGGATCGGGACATGCTTCCGGTTTTAATTTGTCCGGCTCCGCTGGCAACCACCAAATCGGCAATAAAAGCATCCTCGGTTTCGCCGGATCGGTGTGATATAACGACGGTCATATCATTCATTTTCGCCTGCTGTATCACGTCAATGGTTTCACTTAACGTTCCTATCTGATTAAGCTTTACGAGTATAGAATTGCTCGCCTTTTTTTCTATGCCTTGGCGAAGACGGTCTTTGTTGGTTGCATACAGGTCATCACCGATTATTTGAATTGTTGCTCCCACTTTTGCCGTAAGATGCGTGAATCCGTCCCAATCGTCTTCGGCAAACGGATCCTCAAGTGACACCAGAGGGTATTTGGCAACAAGCTCGGCGTAATACTCACTGAGTTTTTCAGTCGTATAGTTTGTTTGGTTGGTGGCAAAGCGGTATTCATCATTCTCATAGAACACGCTTGCCGCAGCATCAATGCCCAATGCTATTTCCTGGCCTGCAACATAACTGCTCTCTTCAATGGCTTCCATCAAAAGCTGCAATGGTTCCTCATTGGTTTTAAATGGCAGAGCAAATCCTCCCTCGTCGCCTACCGTGGTGCTGTGCCCCAGTGCGCTCACCTTTTTCTTCAACACTTGAAATATCTCTGCTGCGGCACGCAGTGCTTCAGAAAAACGGGTAAAGCCATAGGGAATAATCATGTATTCCTGAAAATCGGATGATTTACTGGCGTGCTTTCCGCCGTTTATGACGTTAATGAGCGGTACGGGCAGCACGTATGATGTGGTTTCGAAAAATGATGCCAGATATTCATAGAGTTCCTTTTTTTGCCCGACGCTGGTTGCTTTAGCAACGGCGAGTGAAGCGGAAAGAATGGCGTTTGCTCCCAGTCGCGACTTGTTTTTTGTTCCGTCCAGGGCAATCATTGCGCCATCAAGCTGTTGCTGGTTGTTGGGATCTTTGCCGATAATAAGTGGCGCAATCTCGTTTTCAACAGCGTACTTTGCTTTTAGCACTCCTTTGCCTTGGTATCGTTTGGAATCCTCATCGCGCAGCTCGTGCGCTTCGTGAATGCCGGTTGAAGCGCCCGATGGTATAGAAGCACTGCCCACCGCGCCATTATCGAGCTTTATAAACGTCTTAAGAGTTGGAAATCCGCGTGAATCAAGTATCTCTATACAACGAACACCAGTGATAACCATTGTTTAATTACTATAGCACGTTTTATCTTTTTTCGAAGTAGAGCGTAACCACAGAGGTAATGAACGCTAATGGAGGCGCTGCCGCTGTAGCCAATAATGCCGCGGTTATCGCTGTTGTAGTCATATTCAGGATACACGGAATAGTTGGTTGTTTTGATGTTTTTGCGCAACCATTAACGCAACTATCGTGATAACGAGTACACTCGTATAATATTTTATGCCTTTCATATGCCTCTATTTTAAATGTTCGCTGTTTTTTTGCAACCTTCGCTAGGGTATACTTAAAGGCATGTCGCAGGTACCACGCATTATTCTTCTTGCCGGAGGTGTGGGTAAGCGTTTTGCCCCGTTTGTCACCAACAAAACCATGTTTCCCTTCCAAGGAAAACCGATCCTGCAACATACACTGGAGCTTATTGCTGATGCTGGTCTTACGGAAGTGCTCGTTATTTCAAACAGTGATAACACTCAGTGGTTAAATCAATATAACAATCCAAACTTGACTATTACGCAGGTCATTCAGGATAAGCCGTTGGGCATGGGCCAGGCGTTGTATGAAGCGCAACAAGCAATGGGAGACGAGCCGTCGATTATTATGAATGCGGTTGATGTGGTTGAAACAAGCCTACTTCCCGAGTTGGTACAACATATTGCAGATAACGATATAGGAATTGTGGGGATTCATATGGACGACTACTTCCCCGGCGGGTATATTCGTTTTGATCACGATCGCGTCGTAGAAATTATTGAAAAACCATTGCCGGATAAAGTACCCAGCCAGTTTGTAAAATTAGTATTTGATTACATAAAGTCGCCGGCCCGGCTTATTACGGCGCTTAATGAGGTGGGCCACGAACAGGATGACAGCTATGAGCAGGCGCTGTCTAAGCTCATTACAGAAACGCCCCCTGTTTTTGTGCCCTATCGGGGACAGTGGAATAAGTTGAAATTTCCACACTATATCCTTGAGGTAATGGATGTGCTTAATGCCCTAAAACTCCCACAAAAACCGTTTATACATAAATCGGCGCAGGTAAGCCCGAGCGCATTGGTAGAAGGCACCAGTTATATTGACGAGGGAGCTCGTGTTTTGGAAGGAGCCATTATTAAGAACAGTTACATAGGAAAGCAAGTGACAGTGGGTAATCACACCTTGGTGCGCGATTCAACGGTTGAAGAAAATTCGGTGATTGGTTTTGGTACGGAAGTAGCACGAAGTTATATTGGCCCACATACCATGACACACCATGCGTTCATTGGTGATTCGGTGCTTGAGGGGTATTCCAATGTAAGTTACGGAACGTGTCTTACTAATATGCGCATAGATGGCAAAAGTATTGCGGTAAAGTTTTCGGAATCAACACTTGAGACTGGTAAGCATAAATTGGGAGCTCTTGTGGCACGCGATGTATTTTTTGGTGCGCAAAGCCTAACCTTGCCGGGAGTTACCATTGGTGCGGGAGCCAAGATTTATCCATCGACTATTGTGCATACATCATTGCCCGCAGGCAGCACCATCAAGTCGTACCAGAAGCAAGAAGTGTCTTCTTAAAGTCAGCGAGTTTTTGTGGGTCTTCTTTCAAGCGAAACAGCCAGTCGCTTAAGCGTTTTCCCCAAAAGGTTTCAGAGGAAACCACATCAAGAAATGCATCAAATGAATATGACTGCACCTCTATTTTTTCTCCCGGATCCAAGTGCGGCTGGGCATCTTTAACGCAGTTGCGTGCCACAAATAGGTAGGTGGTCCAATCAAGCTTTCCGTCAAATTCAAATGTTTTTATCAGCTCCCAATCGTCTGAAACCATGCCGGCCTCTTCATGCAGCTCACGCTTGGCAGTTGCCAGCGGTTCCTCTCCCTCTTCTTGGCGTCCTCCCAAAAATGAATGCCGGAGTGGTTTGCCCGGCTGTTCCTCGTATGAAAGCAATATTTTATTTCCTACCGTAGGAATTATCTGAATGGTTGACGGTCGTTTTAATGCCTCAAAAGTGGCGAAACTGCCATCATACAGCTCCTGTTCCCATTGGTATACATTAAAAATCGTACCTTTGAATACGCGTTTCGCGACGGATGGAATTTTCATAGAGGGATTAATAAAACAGTCCTAATAGTCCGCCCATCAGGGTCAATGAAACGGCGGGGTAGCCAAAGTCGATCAGCCAGGCTTTAAGCGGACGCTTGAGAAACAGATAGTGCGGGAGAGCTGCAAGCAAGACTATCCCAAATCCCAAGATAAATCCGGTAAATGCGCCATTAAGAAAACCGGGATCAGTGATACCAAAGATAAGCCGTTGCAATACTGCCGCTACCATTAAACCCGCAATAAAACAGGCGCCGTATATGCGACCCATTTTCTGAGGATTAGTTTTTTTCAAAAACCACACATACACAATTATCATATTGAGGATTGCAGCAAACAGAACGGCTAAGTATTCCATATGACTCTTAGTAGTATAATAGGTGGGCTTATCTATGACAACCGATCGCAAAAAAATACGGGTATGCCTTCTGTTTGGCGGGCGCAGCGGTGAACATGAAGTTTCGCTGCAATCGGCAAAGTCCGTGTATGAGGCGCTCGACCAGTCAAAGTATGATATAAAGCTGGTGGGCATTGATAAACAGGGTCACTGGCTTCCGCTCAATGAATCACACTATTTACTGCACGAAACCAATCCTAAGTTAATCTCACTGAATACCGCCGCGGTGCAGCAAGAACAAACGTTATTCAAACCCAATGAACCAACGCAGGTCACCGGTGTGGATGTATTTTTTCCCGTGATGCACGGAACGTATGGTGAGGACGGATCAATACAGGGCATGCTGGAGCTTATGCAAGTTGCGTATGTGGGAGCAGGAGTATTAGGATCGGCAGTAGGTATGGATAAGGACGTTATGAAACGGCTTCTTAAAGTGTCACATATTCCCACTGCTCGGTATAAAACCATACGGAAGCATGAACCATATCAAAAAGCGGTCTCTGGCGTTATTAAACAACTGGGTTTGCCATTATTCGTAAAGCCGGCAAACCTGGGATCATCAGTCGGAATCACGAAAGTACACACGCAGGACGAGTTGTTACCAGCGTTGGAGCATGCGTTTCAATTTGATACCAAGGTATTAATTGAGGAATGTATTAATGGAAGAGAAATAGAATGTTCGGTGTTGGGTAACGAGAACCCTATGACGTCGGTCCTTGGTGAAATAATCCCCTCACACGAATTTTATTCCTACGAGGCAAAGTATATAGACGAACATGGTGCAGCCTTGCGTATTCCGGCAAAGTTGAGCGCATTCCAGACGCAACAGGTACAGACGATGGCCATAGAAGCGTTTAAGGTGCTTGAATGCGAAGGCATGGCACGGGTTGATTTCTTTTTAACCAATAAGGGGAAATTGTATGTAAACGAGATTAATACCATTCCCGGTTTTACCAAAATCAGTATGTACCCAAAGCTGTGGGAGGCATCAGGCATTTCTTATCCTGCATTATTAGACAAGCTGATTCAACTTGCCATTGAACGGAAAAACAAAAAAGACCGTTTAGTCCGCAGTTACCCCTAATACCCTCTGTGCTAGAATAACAGTATGCAGCCAGCCAGCACTGATTTAACCCAAAAACACTGCGTGCCTTGCGAGGGCGGAACCAAGCCTCTGACTAAAGAAGAAGCGGCGCCGTACCTGCAGGCAGTTCCCCATTGGGCTGTTGACGAGGCAGGAAAAAAGATTAAGCGGACATTCAGCACCAATGACTTCATACTGGCTACAAAGATAGACACGCTGGTATGACAACGCGCAAGAAAATCACCTCTTTTTTGTATAATACGTTTCGCAGTTATGGCATTGATATCCGCCGGGTTAAAGAGAATCTGTCGATGCGTGGTGAACCGTTTGAATACCAGGTAGGCACCTATACTCTATTGTTTCCTCCGGGCCATGCACTCCCCTCTATGCAGGAGCGCTCACCCGAATATGGATTAGTATTGACGCGTCTGGCAGCAGCATTACAGAAACATAACGGCACGTATGCCGCTATTGATATTGGCGCCAATGTGGGTGACAGTACGGCATTTATTAAAACCGGCGCGGATGTTCCAATCTATTGCATTGAAGGACATAAGCCATACCTTGAATATCTTATGCGCAATGTGATTCAGTGGAAAGATGTTGAAGTGTTTCCCTCTTTTGTCAGCGATAAGCGCGGCATTGCCAACAACATGTCTATTGAAGAAAATCAGGGCACGATTCGGCTTATGAACGCAAAAGGCTCATTTGCTGCATCATTTATTACCCTTGATCAATTTGTTAATGAACATCAACAGGCCGATCATGCAAAGTTGCTAAAAATCGATACCGATGGATATGATCTGCGCGTACTTATGGGAGGAATGCAGTATCTTAAGAAAACAAAACCAGTTATTTTTTTTGAATATGTAAAAATGTATTGGGAACGGCCCGAAGATGGATTGTTAATGCTTAAGCGGTTGCGCAAACTAGGCTATTACGAAGCACTTTTTTACGACTGTTTTGGTGAATTGGTAATGGCAACAAATTTAGACAATACTCAGGTAATTGAATCGCTCGATGACTATATTACTCGCGGTGAACCGGCAATTGGATATTATGATGTATGCTTGTTTCATACTAACGATAGCAGATTAGCAAAACAGTTTATATCAAACGAACGTGCCTACTACAAAAAAGCTCGGCGTACTGCTCGTAACTAACCACCTACGGTTGGGCTGCACCACCAAAACATTTTTAACCTACGAGAAATATCTAGATAGAAAAATATTTGACGTGCATCGATTTATTCTTGAGAAGGAAGAATGGAATATAAAAAAATTACTCAATCTTATTGAGCGCAATACTATCCGAGTTGTGGTTACCAACAGCATATATTACGAAACGGGCAAACGATATACCGACGTGATTCATTTTTTGAAAATGTGTCAGAAAAACAATATACGGGTTATTGATATTACCCATTTTAGTAAGGTAGATGGAGCGGTTGATGCATTACTAGACGCGCGATTGTTTGTTTCGTCAATATGCCGTCTAGTCTATGTATATAGGCTCAGTCAATCGGGTCATGAGCTGGAATATCAGGAAAAGTTTCACGTGCTACATAACCCGCTTGATACCAAAAAACTGGATAATTTTGTCATTGGTAAAAACCAGAAGGGAGCACTGCGAAAAAAATTAGGCATTCCACATAACGTTTTTTTAATCGGAAGATTTGGCAGGAGCGACCATGATAAGTGGGACGATATGGTTGTGCGCATTTTGCCATTTTTACTAAGGAAGAATAAAAACTTTTTTATCCTGTTGCAGGCAAAACCAGATGTATATAATCCACAAATTTTCACCCGTTTTTCACACAACATTCTGAGTTTGCCGGAAACAAATAATGAAAAAGAAATTGCGCAGCATATGCAACTTTGTGACGCATTACTGCAGACAAGCCGTATTGGAGAGTCGTTTGGCTGTGCCATTGCCGAAGGTATGTACTACGGAAAGCCTATCGTGACAAGCTCAACCGATTTTCGTGCTCCCACTCCGTTTGAACGTGATAATGGCCAGCTCGAATTAGTAGAAGATCAAAAAAATGGCTTTATTTGTCAAAACCCAAAAGAAGCAGCAGAAGCCATCGCACGTTTGCATGATAATGAAAAAATCTATAACCGTATAGCCAGAGCTAATAGTGAAAAAGCGCGTTTACTATTTGATGCGCGCAAGCTTACTCAATTACTTCAGGATCATATAGTGGGAAAACGTATGGTGCCAACACAGAACCTATCCATGGAGGAATATAACAAGTGCGTAAAACCTGAATCACAAGAATATCTTATGTCCTTGTGGATTGGGCATATGGTGATGAAAATACAGCGGAAGCTGGGTTTTGTGTGATAGAATAAAAACATTTGCGGGGTAGATTAAAGGTAAATCGATGCGCTCTGGACGCATAAATCGGGGTTCAAGTCCCTGCCCCGCAGCTCGTAGAGTCCCTTTCCGAATGCAATGAGGATTAGGGATTCTAGATCCCGAGTGAAACGAGGGATAGTGTTGAGTTATTATCATGGATAAAACATAAAGAATACTGTAACGCATACACATGAACATAATAATCGAAGAAATGTCCCGCAAACAACTCGACGAAGTAGTTGACTTATTTTTTAATACGTTTACTCAAGTTGGTGAAGAGTGGAATCGTGAGAATGCAAAAAAACATATTGAGGAAAGTTTTTTTGGCGAGTGCCATTTTGTTGCAAAAGAAAAGAACAAAATAATTGGTGTACTATTGGCCTTCCCGCTTACAAAAGTAGCAGGAACAGAGTTGTTTATTGATACGATTGCGGTGCGCCCTGATTATCAAAAAATGGGAATTGGCACCATGCTCATCAATAAGGCATTTGAGTATGTAAGGTTGCATGGATTTGTTGCGGTAAGTCTTCAGGCGAACAAAAAACTGCAATCATACCACTGGTATAAGTCATTGGGATTATCCGAAACGGGATGGATAGAATTAATCAAACTTAAGAAAGATTTGTAAATGTACTATATTTACATTTTGCGTACCTCTGCCAATACCTTATATATCGGCCAGACGAATAACCTAGAGCGAAGACTAAAAGAGCATTTTGATAAGAAATCAAAGGCTGCAAAATACACCCGGTCATTTGAAACGCTTACGTTGGTGTACCAAGAAGAATATGAAACCAGGAACGAGGTAATGCGCAGAGAGCGGCAGGTAAAAAAATGGCCGAAAGCAAAAAAGGAAGCGCTTATTACCGGCAGTATAAAAAGCAAGATGAAAGACGTAATTACAGATGTATCCATACTGGGAGCAGGAGATATGGCTAAGGGCATTGGTACGAGACTGGTAGCTGGGGGGAATAATGTGACGTTTTTTGATAGAAATACAGAAAAAGCACAAGGGCTTCAAAAAGAATTAACACAGGTTGCTACCGGCGAAGTGGTCGTCGCCTCAAAAAGACTTGGAGAATCCCTTTCAGGTGAAATTGTCATCCTAGCTATTCCTTATGAGGCCGTTCCTGGTGTAATAGAACAATACGGGGACGAATTGGTTGGGAAAATCTTAGTTGACATCACAAATCCAGTCAATTTTGAAAACTTCACTCTTACCACTCCCCCAGGTAGCTCTGCGGCAGAGGAAATAGCAAAAATGGTGCCTGGCAATACTAAAGTTGTAAAATCATTTAATACCACGTTTTCGGGCACTTTAGTAGAAGGGGTTATCAACGGTAAGCCTCTTGATGTGTTTATTGCAGGCGATAATAATGAAGCAAAGGGTGTAGTTGCGAATCTTATTGAGTCCGGTGGCCTTCGCGCCATAGATGCAGGCCCCCTAGAAAGTGCTCGAGCATTGGAAGGTATGCAGCTTATCCATATTAGACTACAAGAACAGTTAGGAACCAATTGGATGAGTGGCATTCAGATAACCTCTGAGGTATAAAAGCAGTATTTTTTTGCATAAATAGAAATCAAAGGCTGCAAAATACACCCGGTCATTTGAAACACTTACCTTGGTATATCAGGAAGAATACGAAACCAGGAGTGAGGCTATGCGCAGGGAGGTAGAGCTTAAAAGATTGCCAAAGGCAAAAAAAGAGGAATTAGTAAGCGCTTATTT
>PFEE01000009.1:0-4996 GCA_002793745.1 Candidatus Roizmanbacteria bacterium CG10_big_fil_rev_8_21_14_0_10_45_7
TTAGAAAAAACGTCCAATACCTCAAGTGAGTGGCCCATATTAAGCGCGTACGGGCCCAGCAAAATGCCGGTAATAATATATCCCAGCACCGGAGGTTGGCGTAGCAGGCGACAAATAAAGGCCAAAACAGCTGCAGCAACCAAAATCAGGCTTAATTCAACAAAAATACCCATATATACTACATCCTACTTAAAATAGAGATGGAGCTCAATAGAAGACCGCAGGTGGGTTACGGAAGCAGTTTCAGCACCTTCCACCAGGCAGCAATATAATCTGTGCGGCGGTTTTGATAGATAAGGTAGTAGGCATGCTCCCATACATCAAGGCCAAAAATGGGCGCATCACCGGTAAGGTAGGGTGAATCCTGATTGAGGGTACTGTACATTTTTAGCTCACCATTGCTGCCTCGCGCCAACCAAGCCCACCCACTGCCAAAACGATTTAACGCAAGCGCCGAAAAGGCTTTTTTAAACTCATCCATTGATCCATAGGTTTTCTCAATTTCTGCAACTAACGCCGTATCCACCTCTTTTTTTGGGCCAAGAATCGACCAGAATAGCGTATGATTCAAATGCCCTCCTCCGTGATTGCGCAATACCATTCTGTCAGATTCGGGCATAGACAGTGAATCAAGCGACTTCATTAACCCGTCCAGTGGCTTTTTTGCATATTTGGGATATTTCTCAAGAAGCGCATTCAGTTTATCAATATAAGCCTGGTGATGTTTGGTGTAGTGAATCTCCATAGTACGGGAGTCAATATGGGGTTCAAGAGCGTTATAGGCGTAGTTTAGTGGTGGTAGTGTATAGGTCATGCTTCGATACGTTTTTCAAATTCATGTTTAATGTTTTTCCACTGACTTTTGAAATGAGCCCGCAATGGCACCAATTTAGCTTTACTGGTCTCAAGGTTCTTTTTAAAACGCATTAATGTTTTTTCAATGGCTGCTGAGTAGTCCTCTTCGGTCAGCTTGCCTGCCTCCTTATACAAATGTGCAGCATGGGTTAATACGGCATCTTTAACCTCATTATACAGCTCAGTGGTTTCTTCTGTCTTTTCAGCAAAAAATTGCTTAATATCCTTATCGACACCCGATTCCTTAAGCATCGTATTAAGCTCAACAACCTTCTGTTGTACCCATTCACGATTTTTTTTGCCCGACTGGGGAGCAAGAAGCATACCGGCGAGGGCGCCTAATGCCGCGCCTAACACAAACACCATTCCTGATTTTTTTGCCATTAGTTATGAGCATAGCACACCGGTATATCATTGTAAACATATCAACGTTCGTCAACGTACGTATAAAAATCTTGTTCAAATTAGGAGTGAGATAAAGTAATTTCTATAGGTCGAGGAGTATAATAAGACATGTCCTTGGAAATAGACGAATACCCCCACAAAGAGGTCTATTACTTTCTTCCATTAGTACGCAAGCTCTATGCGCTTATGCTCCAACATGAAGTACCTGAACAACACAACCCTGCCCTTATCAATAGCATTAAGGAGTTGGCGCAGTATTATGCGCAGGCATTTCTTACCGACGACATAGTCTTTTCCCAGGAAGATCAGCTTATGACAACGCTTATGAACGACCTTAATGCGGCGTTTGGTCACGAGCTAAGCAACTACCTTTCATTGGTACATGAGGGGCAACAATACAAAACCGATGGAGATATGGATCGTTATGTGTACGGATCGCTGAGCGCAGAAACATTTGCGCGAACGGACATTTCAGACGGTCGTCTAACCTATGATGCGGGTTCAACCGGAGGACTGTTGCACCTAAAGCCGTTTCAGGTGCATGATACGCTTTCCCGCCTTGCGACCTATATCACTGAGGAACGCTGCAACCTTCCCGTTGAAATATGGGGTAATGTTGCCCATGGTATTGTTGACGCGGCAGCTATATATCAGTATTTACAACGTAACAATATACCTACCTCATTACATCTCTGTCGATACTCTCCCCATGCATTTCACGATACTCAAACCCATGCAATTGAAGAACCGTATACACCTGAAGCCTGGAATATTGCTGTTGATAGTCTTGTTTCAGATGAAGGAACAACCGTTAACCAATTATTGGCATTTGTAAGAGGGTCAAGACGATCATCGGTGTGGACGACGTGGAATGGGATAAATTACTGCAATAAACACCAAGGAATCGTGGTTCCGTCATTGGTTACTTCCCAGCTCAACGGCTGCGGCGTCCTAATTGAACCGGTTGCGTAAAACGGTTACTGCACAGTACAGGCACCCGCTGGGGCTGTCCATACGGGATAATTCTTAAGAGGAACACAGCTGCAGCTTCCGTTCTCTCCAGCCTTAATTCTATCCATACCGGTCAGCTGTTCACAGGTTGGAGTACCACTAGGGGTTGGTGTAAGCTCCACTATCCTTGGCGTAGTCGTAGCAGGAGGGGTAGCGGTTACCGCACCTCGTACCTCATTTTTTGGAGGATTACAACCAAGGCCAACTACCGCTGCTCCAATACAGGCAATAATGCCCATCCTGGTTTTTGCAGGAAGTTTCTGAAACGAAGCGTCAATGCGATCAATAAAATCTACCATATGAGTATAATAAACTTATACATATAATATATGTATTATTATACTATAGGATTAGATTTGTCAAGATCGATTTCTGTACGTTATTACATCATTCCACCCATGCCCATGTCTCCTCCGGGCATACCTCCCATGCCTCCCGCTCCACCTGATTCTTTCTTTTCAGGCAAGTCGGTGATGAGCGCCTCGGTAGTAAGGATAACACCACCCACTGATACCGCATTTTCAATCGCGCTTCTGGTTACTTTGGCAGGGTCGATAATACCTTTTTTGTACATTGACCCAAATTCACGCGCCAATACGTCATACCCATAATCGGCAATCTTGCTTTCTTCAATAACCTTAACGATATGCCCGCCATCTTCACCTGCATTAGCGCACAGCATTCGTACCGGTTCCTCGAGGGCGCGATACACAATGTCGATGCCCACTCGCTCTTCTTCAACCTTTATGGTATCCCGAAGAGCTTTTAAGGCTTTGCGTGAACGCAAGAGAGCCGTTCCACCCCCCGGCACAATACCTTCTTCAAGCGCTGCTTTGGTTGCGGCAACGGCATCGTTGACCCGCTCCTTTTTCTCTTTCATTTCCACTTCCGTTGCGGCGCCTACATTAATGACTCCCACTCCTCCCGTCAGTTTTGCCAGGCGCTCCTGCAATTTTTCTTTATCAAAGTCCGAGGTTGACGCATCAATCTCGCGCTTAATGCCTGCAATGCGGCCGTTTAAGGCAGTTTTCTTACCTTTACCGCCGATAATGCGGGTGCTTTCTTTGTCCGACCATACCTTGTCGGCCCGTCCGCAGTCTTCTAGCTCGACCGAATCTAGCTTACGTCCGGTGTCTTCAGAAATCACCGCTCCGCCAGTAAGTACCGCTATATCCTCAAGCATTGCTTTGCGTCGGTCACCAAAACCGGGGGCCTTGATAGCCAATACATTAAAGGTGCCGCGGATTTTATTCACTACCAATGTTGCCAGCGCTTCACCATCAACATCATCGGCAACAATGACCAAGTTTTTACTTACCTTTACGAATTTCTCCAGGAATGGAAGCAAATCCGAGATGGCCGATATTTTTTTATCGGTAATTAAGATATAGGCATCGTTTACCTCAGCTACCATTTTGTCGCTGTCAGTAGCCATGTAGGCCGACACATAGCCTCGATCAAACTCCATACCCTCTTTATATTCAACCTCCATCTGCAAACCCCTTCCCTCTTCAACCGTGACGACACCGTCTTTGCCTACTTTTTGTATAGCCTCAGCAATGAGGGAACCGATCTTTTCGTCACCGGCAGAAATGGTCGCAACCTGCACAATGGCGTCCTTATCAGACAACGGAACTGCCTTTGCCATTGCTTTAATCTGCGCAACAACCGACTCAAGTGCCGTTTCAAGGCCACGGCGCAATATCATTGCGTTGGCGCCTGCGGTTACCGAGCGCATACCCTGATTCACAATGGCCTGAGTAAGCAGGGTTGCCGTGGTAGTACCATCGCCGGCAATATCATTAGTTTTGTTAGCAGCTTCTTTAACCAGTTGTGCACCCATATTTTCAAATGAGTCCGGTAGCTCTATCTCTTTTGCTACTGATACGCCGTCATGAACGACCATCGGAGCACCCCATTTTTTATCGAGGGCAACATTGCGGCCACGGGGGCCGAGGGTAGTAGTAACTGCCCGTGCGAGTGCATTGACACCAGTAACGAGATTGCGGCGGGCGTCGTCACCGAATGAAAGTTGTTTTGCCATTTATGTAATTTTGAAATTATAAAATTGTAAAATTTAAAAAATTATTCTATAACTGCCATAACGTCTTTTTGTTCTACCAACAGCCATTCCTGCATCGCTACCTTAACCTCGTTTCCTGCCCATTTCTTATATAATACCTTTTGGCCTTTTTTAACGACCATCGGCACTTTCTTACCTTTTTCATCCACTGAACCGGGCCCGACAGCCATAATTTCACCCACCTGCGGTTTTTCTTTAGCAGTGTCGGGAAGAAGAATACCTGATTGTGTTTGAGTTTCAGGATCAAGAGGCTTAATTAATACGTAATCAAAGAGAGGTTTGATGCTTTGTGTAGCCATAAGTATTAGATACTATTAATAATTATTAACGATTTTGTGCAATGGTATTAATACCATATATACCCTTATATTGTCAAGCAGTAGTCTTGAGTGCTAAATATGCTTCCAGTGATCATAAATCTGCTATCATGAATAGATATGGAGCAACACCCGATTCCACGCCAAATAACCACATTTGAATTTAAGCTTGTTGGGCAACTTACCGTGCGCCAATTTCTGTACCTTGCTTTGGCCTCGGGCGCAGCCGTATCACTCTTCTTTTTAGTGCCAAAAATACTGTTTATGAATTTTTTGGCTGCCACCATTCCCGTGTTGTTTGGCATCGGTTTTGCCTTTGTGCCTA
>PFEE01000009.1:5015-9660 GCA_002793745.1 Candidatus Roizmanbacteria bacterium CG10_big_fil_rev_8_21_14_0_10_45_7
GGTATGGGTACGTAATTTAGTCAAGCGTTTAACCTCTCCTACCCAGTATTATTTTCGAAAACGAAACCGCCCGCCACGTATTATGATGGGTATTACCCTTCCTCCTAAAGAAGTCATGCTTGAATACCTCAAGGCTAAACAAAAACTTGAGGCATATGAATTTACGAGCCGCAGTAAAAATAAACGGGAAGAAATTATGAGCGGCATTAGTGACCAAACCGCCAGTAAAGTAGACCGCGTTAAGTCTGCGCTTGAAGCCAGTAAACCGGTAAAGACTCCTGTTATGGAGGTGAAGGTACCCCAATCAGCACCCGTTGCTCAACCGCTGGAGGAGGTCTCGGTAAAAGAGGAAGAGCTTGCCCACAGCGTTCTGCCGGTCGGCGGCGATATGTTTACGGTACAAGGACTCGCGCTCTCTTCCAACAACATTCCTCTACCGAATATGCTGGTGTATTTGCGCGACAACGGTAAAACCGTCCGCATTATGAGAACCAATGCCCAAGGTGCCTTCTCAAACGCAATTCCGCTTGTCAAGAAGCCCTACAGCATGGTAGTTGAGGACCCTCGCAAAACTTATTCGTTTGCTACAATGACCATAGATGGCAGTACCATGCCGTTGACTGTTACCGGACAACATATATGAAGAGAAAACAAACCGCACCAGTAAAATCAACTACGCAGGAATTTATTGAACTGCGTGAGGTGGAAGATGACGTTATTTTGTTAAAAGACGGCTCGTGTGCGCTGGTGGTGGAAACATCGGCCATAAACTTTTCACTGCTTGCCGCCGAAGAACAGGAAACACTGGTGTACTCGTTTGGTTCCCTCTTAAATTCATTGTCATTTTCAATTCAGATTGCCATTTTCTCGGATAAAATGAATATTTCCGACTATCTACTGTACCTGAACAGCAAACTGAATAAAGAAAATAACCCCACTATACGTAGCTGGCTTTTGAAATATATCGACTTTATTAAAAGTATCGTTACCAAAAATACCATTCTGAAAAAACGCTTCTTTATTGTTATTCCGTTTTCAAAGCTTGAATTGGGAGCAAAGGCAGCGGTATCAAGCTTTTCCGCAGATTACCTGTTTCAGCGGGCAAAGACCGCCCTGTACCCCAAGCGTGACCATATTTTACGGCTGCTTTCCCGACTCGGGCTTAAAGCCGCTCCACTGCGCAAAACCGAATTAGTGAACTTCTACTACAATTTATATAACCCGCACGCAACCGGCGTGGATCTTATTGACGCTTCAATGTTTGAAAGTTACTTGGTACACGGAACATGAGCTTATTTAAATCAAAGCAAAAAAAGCCTGAGGAAAAGGCTGCTCAAACTCATGCTCCTGCGCCGATTCAGCCTATTAAAACCGATAAAATAGCTGAGCGCTTCGCGCTGGGTATGACCAGTGTGGGTGATATTGTAGCCCCATCGTATGTAGAGGTTGATTTTTCGCACATCATGGTAGATAAGCATTACTACACCACGCTGTTTGTCGTGGGATACCCACGCTATGTAGGACCTAACTGGCTTAACCCGCTGATTACCTTTGACCATCCCCTCTATATTTCTATGTATATTTATCCCACCCAGTCAAAAATCGTGCTTGAGGATTTGAAGCGAAAAATTGGTGAGATGGAGGCTACTATCGAAGGCGAAGTGCGGTCAGGCAAAGTCGTTGACCCAACCGTACAGGTGGCTCTTGATGATGCATTGTCGTTGCAGGCCGAAATAGCAAAAGGCGCGGAGCGGTTTTTTCAGTTTGGACTCTACATCACCATTCCCGCAGACACCAAAGAAGAGCTTGAAACCAAAACCAAAGAGGTATCGAGTATGCTCTCATCACTGTTGGTAATCTCCAAGCGTGCCGTACTTGAGGCAGAAGAAGGATTTAAGTCAACGCTGCCGTTATTTATGGACCAGCTGGCCGTATGGCGCAATATGGACACCACGTCGCTTGCCATGACGTTTCCGTTTATCACCTCATCGCTATCGGAGGATAAGGGTATTTTGTACGGCGTCAACCAAAGCGATACGAGCCTGGTTATCTTTGACCGATTTGGCCTTGAAAACGCTAATATGGTGGTGCTGGGCAAGTCGGGTGGAGGAAAAAGCTTTTTGGTAAAACTTGATGTGATGCGCCAACTTATGGTGGGTATTGAGGTGATTATTGTTGACCCCGAAAACGAATACCAAAATGTGTGCAGTAAGTTTGGTGGTGAATTTGTGCAGTATGCCCTTTCCAGCCCGGTGCGCATTAACCCCTTTGACTTGCCCATTGGTGTGGCCGAAGAGGACGCGCTGGCCAATAATGTGCTGTCGCTGCATACCCTCATGAAAATTATCATGGGTGAGCTAACGCCAGAGGAAGATGCACTGCTTGATAAGGCGCTCATCGTGACCTATCAGCAAAAAGGCATTACCCAGGATCCCTTAACCCACAACAATGAGCCTCCCCTGCTTGAGGACTTATATAAGGTACTCATTGGTATGGAAGAGCCCGCATCGCAATCAATGGCATTTAAATTTGAAAAATTTATTAAAGGATCGGCCTCCGGTATATTCAATTCACAATCAAACTTCCATTTCAAAAACAAACTCACCGTGTTTGGCATTCGGGACCTGGAAGAAAACCTGCGGCCGGTTGCCATGTATATTACGCTCAACTATATTTGGACCAAGGTTCGCCATGAAAATAAACAGCGTGAGCTTATTATTGACGAAGCCTGGTACTTAATTAAGCAAAAAGATACGGCAGAGTACATCTTTAACTTTGCCAAGCGTGCACGCAAATATGGACTGGGATTAACCACCATTACCCAGGATGTAGAGGATTTTTTGGCGACCAATGAAGGCAAAGCCATTATTACCAACTCAAGCATGCAGTTACTACTCAAACAGTCACCGGTTGCTATTGATAAAATAGCCGAAATATTCTATCTTACCTCAGGCGAAAAACACTATTTACTGTCAAGCGGGGTTGGTGAAGGCTTGCTGTTTGCCGGGCCATCTCACGTTGCTATTCAGGTTTTAGCCGCACCACATGAAAAAGAAATTATCGACGGATAACAATTCCCTTGGGACGCGTAGCTTTAGCGTAGTATCCCCGCATATTCCCCGAATATTCTCCGCACGCTTCATTTCCCTCTATGCACATTTCTGTTTAATAATTGGTTTTTTACTGCTGGGAAGCGCCAATATTTACTACTTCACTTCCCTGCCTCGCAATCTACAAGGACTACTTGCGCAACCTGTCAATGCATCACTGCTCAATACCGTATTAACCGAGTCGGGTAATCCACAGGTGCAAGCAATTGTTGTGGATATACTACAACAACAGGGCAGGGCTGACCTGGTTCAGAGACATATCAGTATGAGTACCGTACGCAATCAGCAGCTTGACGGTATTACCGCACTGCTTCAAAAAAATCCCTTATTTGTCGACGGGTACGGGTATAAAACCATGCTGTTATATCGTAATGGACAGTGTAACGACGCACGCAACGTTATTGCTCAAGCGCGTACGCTTGACCCGTTGCGTGAAGATATTGCATTGATTGAAGCAAAACTATTAGCTTCGTTTTCGCATCCAGAAGCCTGCGGCCGAGAGGATACCCGGTAACGCAAGTAAAATCGTGGGAGAACCCGTTTCAGGAATAGTCGTTACCCCATTGACACTGTTTTGGCGCACTGGGATGGTTGGGTTCTTGACAATATACGTAGGTTGAGCCAACGTAGTTGGCGAAATCCCGAGCTTAGGCGAGGGCTGAGCCGAAGGCGAAATGGGTGATGGGGTGCTACGTTTAAATAACCATCCAAAGATACCGGTACCTGATGCTTTAGTTGGGGTGGGCCGAGCCGTAGGCGAAGGCGCCGTCACGCTGGTCACCGTTGCAACCGTTTGGGTTTTATTGCCACTGGGTAACCGTAACCGTCCCAGTGCAAAGGCCACTAATACAATGAATGCAACGAGTCCGACGAAAAACAGCATGACGCTTCTTAGTTCTGACATGACTTATAGTATAACATACGTATACTATCATTTCCAGTGTTGAGCTATACTTACCTCTATATGTCTTTAAAAACAACCGTTATAACCAACACGCTGGTCCAATTTTTCGGAAGGTTTGCAAGCTCAATTTTGGGCTTTATTACCACCATCATCCTCGCTCGATCGCTGGGAGTAGAGGACTATGGTTCATACGCTAAAATATATGCACTCGCTACCTTTTTTTACCTATTGGTCGATTTTGGATTAAACGCTATTTATATCCGTAAAGAACGTGATGACACCACTCGTATCCATACACTCACCAGTATCCGCACACTTCTGTTTTTGCTGTGCTGCACCATTGTAATCGTTTTTTTTGCCGTTTCCGGACAGCGTATCTTCAACTTGCAGGAGCAGCTGCTAACCGGCATTGCCCTGATGACGGTACTTCTGTTTGGCTATATCACGAGCTGCAATATGGTGTTCCAGCTTACCCATCGCTATGACCGATCGGTATTGGCTTCGATGGTAGGGGGGAGTATCGGAGTGGGGCTGTTATTACTGTTACCTCATACCGTAGGCTATGCGGTTAGCTCAATTGCCGCCGGTTATGCCATCACCACCGTATTATGCTATCGATTTGCACACCAGC
>PFEE01000040.1:0-1729 GCA_002793745.1 Candidatus Roizmanbacteria bacterium CG10_big_fil_rev_8_21_14_0_10_45_7
GTTTCAACACTCGTGACCCACACTAAATTGCTGGCAGGGTACACCGTAGACCAAACGGTATTGTTTTTTCTTACGTTTACCATTATCGACACGCTGTCACAGTTGCTGTTTAGGGCGGTATATTCATTTCGTCCGCTGCTGGTAAGCGGGGAATTTGACCATATCCTCACTAAGCCATTTCATCCGTTTGTAGTCGTGCTGTTTGGCGCCATAGATATATTGGACGCCATCGTATTGGTGCTGTATATGGGTATCACGGGATTCATTATGGCTCAGACTACTGGGATAGCGGCGTTACACCTGGGATTATATGCGGCGTTTATTGTTAATTCACTGCTGATTGCTATGGCATTCCATATTGCTATACTTGCCATGGGTATTATAACGATTGAAGTGGATCATACGGCGATGATATATCGCGATATGAGCAGGCTGGGGAGCTTTCCCATTGAAATCTATAAAGAGCCGTTGCGGTCAATTGTGACGTTTATTATTCCCATTGGTATTATGATGAGCGTTCCGGCGCAGGCGCTGTTGGGCATACTGCCCACGCAGGCGCTGATTGTGTACGGCGTCTTTGCTGTTTTTTTTGTTGGCCTTAGTTTAGGTTTTTGGCGATATGCGCTACAGTATTATCAGAGTTGGGGAAGCTAGAGAACAATTATGACCATATCGATTACCATACAACACTTAACTAAAACGTACCGCACGTTGCGCAAAACCGGCAATACGTGGCGCGACTTGTTGGCACGTACGTATGAGTATCATACCGCGATAAATGATCTATCAGTGACGATACGCGAGGGGGAGTTGATAGGTTTAGTAGGCCCCAACGGGGCAGGAAAAACAACCCTCATGAAAATGCTGTCGGGTATTTTGCTGCCAACGAGCGGCAGCATTACCGCGCTGGGCTACACGCCGTTTGAAAAAAATATTTCATTTTTAAAACAGATTGCCTTTGTTATGGGGCAACGCAACCAACTCATCTGGGATCTTCCGGCGCGGGATTCTTTTGAGTTGAATCGGGTGATGTACGATATTTCACCATCTGATTATCGGGTACGGCTTGAAGAGCTGACTCAACTATTGGACTGTAAGGGTATTATTGATCAGCCGTTAAAAACCGTATCGTTGGGGCAACGTATGCGGCTTGAGCTGGTAGGGTCATTGCTGCACGCCCCTCGTATGTTATTTCTGGATGAGCCAACGCTGGGCCTTGATGTGGTTGCTCAGGGAACCATTCGGGAGTTTATGCGTACTTACCAGCGCCGTTTGCAGCCCACTATTATTTTTACCTCACACTATATGCGTGACGTGGCTGAGCTTGCCGATCGATTACTATTAATTGACAAAGGCACAATTCGCTATGACGGAACCGTGGGGAAACTGCGCAAACATTTTTCGCATGATATGAAAGAAGTTCGATTGGAGCTGGGCAAAAAATTAACCGATAAGGACAAGTTATCGCTAAGCGGGTATCGGTATCAGTATACCCATCCGCTTATGATTATCCGGGTCAAAGCGCATGATATTCCGGCATTGCTTACCCGTATTACACAGAAGGTGGACTATCGGGATATCACCGTAACCGACCCTAGTATTGAAGACATTATGATGAGTGCCTTTCAACAGGTATAAGCTGTGATACAATGAGCACTATGGCCGCAGCCGTACAAACATTAAAGGGATTCCGCGACATACTTCCCGAAGAATTTTATGCCCGTGCCTA
>PFEE01000040.1:1838-11416 GCA_002793745.1 Candidatus Roizmanbacteria bacterium CG10_big_fil_rev_8_21_14_0_10_45_7
TGGGTTTACGCTATGATCAAACGGTACCGACCGCACGCTTCATAGCTGAACACCGAGAGCAGTTGCCGGGTTTTTTTCGTCGATATCAGCTGCAAAATGTATTTCGGGCAGAAAAGCCGCAAAAAGGCCGCTTTCGAGAATTTACCCAATGCGACCTTGATATCTACGGCACCATCTCTCCCATTGCGGACGCAGAAATTTTAAGCTGTACGTATGACGCCTACAAAGCCGTGGGTTTTGCCACCGTCGTGTTGCGCTGTAACGACAGAGAGACGCTCACCACTACCCTGTCACCCTTTGCTTCAGACACAGTTTCCATTCACTCGATTATTCAATCAATTGATAAGCTGGATAAAATAGCGGCAGAGGGTGTGATTGACGAACTGGAGAAAAAAGGCATGGATCGTGAGCGGGCGACTGAGGTATTGCGTGCCGTTACATCAAGCAAACCTTCGAGCGCCCTACGGCAGATTATCGATAGAGCGATTGCATTGGGAGTAGATAAAGAGGCGCTCTCGTTTGACCCGTCGCTGGCGCGCGGACTGGACTATTATACGGGTATGATTTTTGAAGTGTCGGTGCCCGAGTATACGGTAGGCTCATTAGGAGGAGGAGGCCGTTATGACAAGCTGTTATTAAGCCTGGCCGGCGTGGATATGCCGGCCGTGGGCGTGGGATTGGGGTTTGATCGGATTGTTGAGGCAGCACGCGAGCTCAACCTCATTCCCCAACATACCGGCTCTTCAGTACTCGTCACCCTTTTTGACGATGAGTCTATTGATGAGGCACTCTCGTTGGCCCATATGATCCGAAAAAGCGGTAGGGCAGCGCTGGTATATCCAGAGGCTGCGCCGTTAAGCAAACAATTTAAATATGCTAACGCCTGCAAGCTGCAGTATGTGGTAGTATCCGGTCCGGATGAGCGCGCAAAAAACGTCGTCACGGTTAAAAATATGCGCAGCGGTATGCAAAAAACCATACCTCGCAGCGAGCTTATTACCAACATTACCAGTCCCCAGAGCTAAGCCGTATATGGAGCAGGGAAACCCACTGTTTGGCGCCATATACAACACCTATACTAAGCGCGTCGTTGACATTCTGTGTGCCTCAATTCTTCTTGTTTTTTTTGCGCCCATTATGATTGCCGTAGCTATGGCGATAAAATTTGACAGCAAAGGCCCGGTATTTGCCGATACCCCATCACGGGTAGGAAACGGAGGTCGGCGATTCAAAATGTATAAATTTCGATCCATGGTAGAAAATGCTCATCGCATGCTGCGCGAAGACCCGCAGTTTAAACAGCTCTATGAAGAGTACAAGCGCAGCAGCTATAAACTGCAACATGATCCGCGCATTACGCGTGTCGGTAAATTTATACGCAAACATTCGCTTGATGAAATTCCACAGCTTATGAATGTTCTTAGGGGAGAAATGAGTATCGTGGGACCCCGCGCGTATTATCCTGATGAAATACAGGAGCAGTTGCGCAAATATCCTCAGGCGAAGCAATTTGTGCGTGAGGCGTTATTGGTACGTCCGGGCATCACCGGCTACTGGCAGGTGTTTGGCAGAAGCGAAGTACACTTTGGGCAGCGTATAAAAATGGACGCCCTCTATGTACAAAACGTGTCGTTATGGTATGATATTCGTATTATGCTCCTTACCCCAAAAGCGATGATTACGGGTAAAGGAGCAGTCTAATAGTTTTGAACGAAACACCAATGAGCAGAAGAAATACGGTCGGAAGAAAAGTATGGATTGGGCTCCTCTCGGTACTCATCTTATTAGGCATATTTCTCTTTGTTACGCTGTTTTTACCCCTTTCTCGAGCCTACGCCCATAAAACGAAATTGCAGACGCTGGCCAAAGCAACCTTTGATGCGGCAAAAAAACAAGATCTGGTGTTGCTTGAAAAAAACGTCGTCGCTCTTCAAAAAGAACTTCGTGTTGTGACTGATGTTGCAAAGCCGGCATTTATGTATAAACACGTGCCGCTGGTGGGCTACATGTTGAGCGATATGGAGCACGGTATGGCAGCGGCAGATCATTTACTGTCGGCAGGGAAGCAGTCGGTGGTTGCTTTAGAGCCCTACGCCGACCTCATTGGATTTAAAAAGGGTAGTCAATTTTCAAACCAATCAACCGAGAGTCGTCTTGAAACCGCGATTCTTACCATAGACAAGCTGGTGCCGCAGATTGACAAGATAAGCGTTGATCTTGAGAAGGCGCAAAAAGAGCTTGAACAGATCAATCCTCAGCGCTACCCCAAAAAGATAGGAAAGTACGTCATACGCGATAAGGTTAATAATTTATATACGCAGATCACCGGATTTGTGACTCTTGCAACGGACGCAAAGCCGTTATTTAAAAAACTTCCCAAGATTTTAGGAAAAGACGAAGAACAAAAATATTTAGTGCTGTTTCTCAATGATAAGGAATTGCGGCCAACCGGTGGATTTATTACAGCCTATGCCCTATTTTCAATCGACAAGGGCCAAATCCGTATTGCTGAGTCAAGCGACATTTATGATCTGGATAATACCATTAGCCATCCGGCTGCTCCTGACGAGATTAGACGCTATCATAAGGGCGTATCGCAATTTTTCATCCGTGACAGTAATATATCGCCTGATTATATGAAATCAATCGGATACTTTGAGGATCTGCTGGCGCGCGGATCAAAGAAACTTGATTACGACGGCATTATCTCAATCGATACCCGCGTGCTTACCACCACGCTGGCTATTTTAGGACCCACTGAGGCAGGTGGCATTACCTTTACGGCAGATAATGATCCCCGTTGTGACTGTCCACAGGTTATCTATGAGCTAGAAAATGTTATTACCCGCCCCACGCCGTATTTCCGTGAACAGCGCAAAAGTTTGTTATCGGTACTGCTGTTCAACATTATGCAAAAGGCGCTTGGTGTTTCACCTTCACAATACTGGGGCCGCCTGTCGCAGAATTTTTTAACCGAATTGGATGAAAAGCATATCCTGGTGTACCTTAACGACACCGAATCCCAAAAGGCCATTGAATCGATTGGGTACGGCGGCCGCATTAAGGCAACTGCGGGAGATTATTTGCATATTAACAACACTAATTTTGCCGGAGCAAAATCCAACTTGTACATAAGCTACAAACTTGATTCTGTTGCAAAAAAACAAGGCAATATGATTGAACGTGAAGTAACACTTGAGTACCGCAATAGCCATCCTGCATCTGATTGTAACCTTGAACACGGAAATCTGTGTTTGAATGCGCCGTTGCGCAATTGGGTACGGGTCTATGTACCAAAAGGCGCAAAGCTGGTTAAATTCGTCGGATCCGAAATACCGGTGCGCGAATATACCGATCTTGATAAACAGGTATTTGAAGGCTTTTTAGTTATCCAACCTATGGGTATCGCAAAAATACGAGTAACCTATCAGATTCCCGATTCGGTACTAAACAAAGAGGGTGGCGCATATCAATTAATGATTCAAAAGCAGCCGGGCGTTGATGTTATGGATACGACCGTGACGTACGATAACGCAACCTGGACGCAGCTGCTGAAGCACGATACAACGATTACGTTGTAAATTGAAGATATATATGGAAAAGCAATCGTGGGAAGGAATAGTGCTGCGCAAGGGAAGAAGTAAAGAGCGTGACCAACTTCTGGTGATATTTAATAAGGAAAAAGGGAAGCAGTTTGTACTTGCTAAGGGAGCAAACAGCATAACGAGCCGGCGGGTAGGTATTATTGACACCTTTAATGTTATTCGTTTTGATGTTGCGGAACATGCAGGCTATGCCTATTTGCGCAACGTCGACTTGGTGAGCCGTTTGCAGGTATTGAAAGATAATTCGGGCAAACGCACGTCAATGTTGTTGGCCATGGATGTACTCAATCGCCTGTTGCCGGTTGAGGAGCCCGAAACTGAATTGTATGAAGATATGCAGCAATATCTGCGTGCCCTTGCGGTAAGCCACCACACCAAGCAGGTAACCTACCACTTTTTGGTAACCATTCTGACTACCTTAGGCTATTATCACGACGATATTATTACCTTCGACGACATACTACGCACCGTAGAGGAAATTACCCAGCGCGATATTCGAAGAACTTGGAAATTTTTAGATGCCACCTATGCTTGACGAGATTATTGCACTGGCCAAGCGTAGGGGGTTTATTTATCCCGGGTCAGAAATTTATGGCGGGCTGGGAGGAATGTGGGACTATGGCCCCTTGGGCTCGCAGTTGAAAAAGAATTTAAAGGATTGGTGGTGGGAAGATATGGTGATAAAACACGATGATATCGTTGGCATTGACGCTGCTATTATGATGAATCCGAAGGCATGGGAGGCAAGCGGACATGTTGAGGCATTTACTGACCCGTTAGTTGAATGCAAGACCTGCCACCGGCGCTTCCGCGAAGACAAGAAAGGCGAAATACAGGCGCATGAGCAAGAGCATAAAAAGAAAAACGAAAGCATTGAATGGACAGCTTCTCAAAAATTTAATCTGCTCGTTAAGTCATACTTGGGGGTTATCGAGGGCAAGCAGTCGGAGATTTTTTTGCGGGGAGAAATAACGAACGGAGTCCATGTTAATTTTAAAAATGTCATAAACTCCACGCGCATCAAGATCCCTTTTGGTATTGCGCAAATCGGTAAGGCATTCCGCAATGAGATTACGCCCGGTAATTTTACCTTTCGTTCGCGCGAGTTTGAACAAATGGAGGTACAATTTTATATCCCGCCACAAGAAGAAGAAGCAATGCGTTGGTTTGAATATTGGAAAAAGGACAGAATGGACTGGTATATAAAGCTTGGATTAAATCCCGAAAAGCTGCGGTTTCGGGATCACTCAGATGCTGAGCGGGCGCACTATGCGCGCATGGCAACCGATATAGAATATGAAGCCCCATGGGGTTGGGATGAGTTTATGGGGATTCATCACCGCGGTAATTGGGATTTATCACGGCACATGCAATACTCGGGACAAGATTTGCGGTATAAAAACCTGGAAACAGGAGAAGAATATATTCCGTTTGACATCGAAACATCAGCGGGCGTAGACAGGTCTTTGCTGTTTTTACTGTGTGATGCGTACAAAAAAGAAGAAAGGCGTATTGTACTTAAGCTGCACCCCCGCCTAGCTCCCTACAAGGTTGCGGTATTTCCGTTGGTAGCAAATAAGGCAGAGCTAGTGGGCAAAGCGCAGGAAATATACCACTCCTTACAAAAGAACGCATGGCCAGTTGCGTGGGACGACCGCGGAAACATCGGAAAGCGGTATTTTGCACAGGATGAAATAGGAACGCCGTTTTGCATCACCGTTGACTATCAAAGCCTTGAAGACCAAACGGTGACGGTGCGTGACCGTGACACCATGAAGCAAGAACGGGTTGCAATTCCCCAACTTATTGAGTACCTTAATCAATAGTCATGGAAAATCCGAAGGTTATTGCTGCTATCATTGGTGCCGTTGTACTCATTCTGATTGGTTCGGTATGGTTTTTTGTTTTTAGGGAAACGCCTACCGGTAATCAAGAACAGCTAGAACAGGTATTGCCCGAAGGCATGGAGGTAGAGCCGGTTGAGGCATCGGTAAAAGTGGCCATTGAGCCTATTGAGAATAATCGAAAAGTACGGCTCACGATCGATAATATTCCTTCAAAGTACAAAACCATCGAATACGACCTGTTATATGACGCCAAGGACGGCGTACCGCGCGGCGTGCAGGGAACGATTACCTTGGACGGTTCATCGTACGAAAAGGATATTGTATTGGGAAGCTGTTCAACCAACGTCTGTACGTATGACGAAGGTGTAACCGAAGTGAAACTTACCATGCGATTCAGTGACGGCTCATCTGCCCGTGTTTTCGACAAAACTTTCCCGCTGTAAACCTCTTTTTTTCCCGACTTACGGTTGCTATATCAAGTCTGGGGCAGTACAATTGAGGCTATGTCAATTATCAAAAGTGACTTTGCATTGGCGCTGAATCAAATAGCCACCGAGCGTGGTATATCGTTGGATGATGTATTGACGTCTATCAAAGAAGCCGTGAAAATAGCGTATAAAAAGGAATATAACGAAGAAGAATCGGAGGACATTGAAGTACGCATTGATCCCGGCACTGGTGAGGCAACATTGTACCGCGACAGCAAAGACATAACACCTCCAGGCTTCGGACGCATTGCAACGCAAACCGCAAAACAGATTATTATTCAAAAAATCCGTGAAGCTGAAAAGAAATCAGTAATTGCTCACTTTAAAAAAATTGAAAAAACACTCATTAATGGACGCGTCATACGATTCGATGGCCGCGTCGCATTTATTGATGTAGGTCGTGCAGAGGCTATTTTACCCCCCTCTGAGCAAATTCGTAATGAGCGCTATGCTCCCAATGACCGGTTGGTGTTATATCTTTCTGAAGTGATTGATGACGGAGCGGGATACAAAATAATCGTATCGCGTCGTGATCCGCGTTTGGTTGAAGAGTTGTTTCGCCGTGAGGTTCCCGAATTGTCACAGGGGTTGATTGAAATAAAGCGTATTGTGCGTGAGGCTGGCGAGCGAACCAAAATTGCCGTTGCTTCCAAAGAGCGCGGCGTTGATCCGGTGGGCAGCTGTGTCGGACAGCGTGGCGTACGTATTCAGTCGGTTATTCACTCATTGGGCGTTGACGAAAAGATTGATGTGGTGCAGTGGAATGATGACCCTAAAACGCTTATTATTAATGCCCTTTCTCCCTCAAAACCGATTGAGATAGAGCTTGATGAAGAAAAAAAATATGCAACGATCCGCGTTGACTCAGATGAGCTCTCATTGATTATCGGGAAAGAAGGCCAGAATATTAGGCTCGCTTCGAAAATTGCTGATTATACCTTAAAGGCTGTTGCTAAAGATGTCCCGCTCAGCGGGGTTCCGCCCGCAAAAGGATAACAGACATAATGAAAGAAGTACGACCACCGGTGATCGTTGTTGTTGGACATGTCGATCACGGAAAAACCACACTGCTAGATTCGATACGCAAAACCGACGTAGCTGCGGGTGAGGCGGGTGGTATTACCCAACGCATCGGTGCCTACGAAATTACGACCCCAGGAAAGCGACGCATTACCTTTATTGACACTCCCGGGCATGAGGTGTTTGGTAGCTTGCGTAAACGGGGCGTCACCACCGCTGATATTGCGCTTTTGGTAATAGCAGCAGACAGTTCGGTACAGCCGCAAACCCTTGAGTCGCTCGCTATTATTCGGGAAGCGGCTATCCCCTTTATTGTAGTCATTAATAAAATAGATCTTCCGAACGCTCTGCCCGAGAAGGTCATCAAAGACTTAAGTAAACGGAATGTTATTCTTGAAGGGCGCGGGGGCGACGTGCCGTATATTCAGATTTCAGCCAAAAGCGGACAGGGATTAGATACGCTGTTTGAACTTATCACCCTGGTTGCCGATATGCATGAGTTGGCCTACGACCCTGATGCTCCGGTTGAAGGTTTTGTGATTGAGGTTAAAAAAGACAAACGGGGTATTATTCCCACACTCATCGTACGTAATGGAACACTGCGCGTGGGAAGCGTGGTCAACATTGAAAACCAGGACGTTAAAATACGGGCGCTATTTAACGATAAGGCGGTTGCGATAGACAGCGCTACGCCATCCATGCCGGTCGAACTTTTGGGTATGTCGAAGATGGTATCTGCCGGCGCATGGGTGGGAGTACAACCGACCATTGAATCGCTCAATCCCTCGCAACAGCTCGTGATTTCGTCGTCTACGACTTCTCAACCTACTGGCGGTACCGAAGGATTTGCTGACCAAAGTAAGAAATTTGCCTTTATTATTCGTGCCGACTCATATGGCTCGCTTGAGGTTATCCGCGAGCGGTTTAAGGAATATGAGGAAATACAGATCATAGATAGCGGTATTGGAGAGGCGACAGAAAGCGACATAGAGCGGGCAGTAGCAGCACAGGCGACCATCCTGCTGTTTAATGCCAGGATGAAGAAAGACATTCGTCAGAAAACTGAATCGCTGGGCGTAACCTTGTTTGAATTTTCACTGATGTATGAGCTTCTGGACGATATTGATGATCTTATTCTTGCTCTGAGGGCTAAGCGCGAAAAGGAAGCTCGCAAGGTGGGAGAGGGTAAAATCTTGGCGATATTTGAAAAGGGCCAAAATCGTATTGCCGGACTGAGGGTTAATGCCGGTAAGGTTGAGACGGGTTTGGTTGCCGAAATCGTACGGGGGAAGAAGATAGTGGGAGAATCAAAAGTAAAATCACTATATCAAAAAACAGAGCCTGTAGCAAGTGTTAAACGAGGAGAAGAGTGTGGTATAGTACTATCCGATAGTATTGACTTCAGCAAGGGCGACATGGTAAAATGGTATCTACCATGAATCAGGAACTTATTGAACTGATTAAACAAGCTAACTCAGTGCTCATTGTGCTGGGTAAAGGCGCAAAACGCGATTCGTTTGCCGCTGCCCTGGCGTTGTATTTGTCCCTTATTCAAGAGGGTAAAATGGCACGGGTATGCACCGAAGCTCCTCAAAAAATCGCAGAAGGGCTTGCGGGAAGCGATAAGATTTCACCTGCCCTTGATTTGGGAGGTAACGTACTTAAAATCTCGTTTGCCTGTAAGGAAGACGCCGTTAATCAGGTTTCGTATAACACCACCGAAGACCGTTTTAATATTTTGGTTGAACCCCGTCAGGGAGGGCAGCCTATTGATGCAAAACAGGTTCAATTTAGCTATACCGGTGGAGCGGTTGACGCCATTATTGCGATTGACACTCCCAGCCTTGAACAACTGGGTTCACTCTATCTTGAAAATCCTGATATTTTTGTCCGTGAAAAAATCGTTAATATTGATCGACGCTTTGACAATAAACAATACGGCGCTTTTAACATTGTAGAAAAAGGCGCATCGTCAACATCGGAACTGGTAATGCAGTTACTGTTAGTATTGCGTATTCAGATGTCACCCGAAATTGCTACTAATTTGTATGCCGGGTTGGTATCAGCAACTAATATGTTTACGTCATTTTCTACCAATGCCCAGTCATTTGATGCTGCCGCACAGCTGTTGAAAACAGGTGCGCGCAAGGCAACCACAGCACCGCCGGTCATGGGTGGAGGTATTCGCATGCCCACAAACCGTTTTGCGCCGCCATCTTCTCGCATGATGTCTTCACCGTTTATGGATGAAGATATGTTTATGGATAATGAGCAGAGCACTCCTATTGCCCCACCAGCGCAGTCGTCTCCGGTTTCGCAACAGCAACCGCCTACTGATTGGTTGAAACCCAAGCTGTACAAAAGCTCTGATGCCATAAAGCAATAATTCTGAAGATCCTTTAGGACTTGTAGAGGACCTCTTTTTGATACAATAGAAGTCTATGCTCAATAAGCGTTGGTTTACGATTTTGACAATCGGAGGAACGATTCTCGCCGTACTGTTTATTATCGGAGTCATTTTTATTTTTAAGGATCTTCCGTCTCCTAACAACCTTGAAGAAAATGAAACGATTCCGTATTCTACCCACCTCTACGACCGCTCAGGCCGTCTCTTGTAT
>PFEE01000013.1:0-354 GCA_002793745.1 Candidatus Roizmanbacteria bacterium CG10_big_fil_rev_8_21_14_0_10_45_7
AAATACTTAGAATTAATTTGTTTTAATTCAAAAGCACCTCCAGATGGTAAGTTAGAGTATATTGCTATATTGATTTTACTTATTGACATATTATTTCGAATTTGAGTAACTATAATATAATGTCCAAAAATATCTTACGAGTTACACTTGTAATTCTATTATTAGTCTTAGCAATATTTTACACCGAGCAGCCCTTGTTCGCTTATTTTGAAGAAAATTTTAACGGAGCTTTTGATAATCCGTCTGCTTGGACAACGGATCACGATACACCAGGATTGTCCTTTTCTGCAGACACTATGGATTTGTCTGCAAATTCTTTATATTCGTTTCCATATATCCGATCTTCATCTGAAA
>PFEE01000013.1:360-9033 GCA_002793745.1 Candidatus Roizmanbacteria bacterium CG10_big_fil_rev_8_21_14_0_10_45_7
CATCGAGCGACGACGTTGTAGAAGTTAAATTTAAATATTTAAGTTCAGGATCTAATTTTGGAGACGGATTTTCTATAACTGACGAGAACGCTCCTTTAAATACAGTTATGCTTTACCCATCTGTTTTTGCTAAATATACTATGTTTTATGTTTGGCAGGGACCCAGTAGCCCTTATTTGCATATTGTGACCTTTCTATGCCCAGCAAGCAACCCAACCTGCTCTAGCGGAAGTTCAACTATAATTTATCAAACATCATCTCATGATTATAATGACCATGTAATTAAAATTACCAGGACTGGATCGAGTTATTCTTTATTTTTTGATGACATCCATCGTTTTGACTCTTCAACAACTACTAGAGTAGCAAGTAATGTGTGGTTTGGACATCCTGAAACCACTGGCACTTCTGGTACATGGGCCAGTTTTTCGATTGATTATTTGAAAATTGGAATACCTCCCTCTCCGTCCCCAAGCCCTTCGCCCAGCCCTTCTCCATCTCCAACTCCTTCCCCATCTCCGTCCCCCTCCCCTACTCCTACTCCTTTCCCCTACCTATCTCAGAAGGATGTGGCCTGGGCGGAGGATGAGTATGACAGCGCGAGTAGCTGGGCTGGCGTGGCTAAGAGCGGGATAGGGAGATGGGGATGCGCGATCACAAGTGCGGCGATGATATTGCAGAAAAATGGAGTGAAGGCGCTTGACGGAAGTATCGTAGACCCGAGCAAACTAAATACTTGGTTAAAAACGCAAACTGACGGATATATAGGTCCGGGACTCTTGAATTGGCTGGCGATTACAAGGTACACTAAAGAAAGTTATGCGGCCGGTTACGCGAGCACCAAGCTCGAATATAGCCGACCTTCTGCCACCTCGACCCCAGTTTTGCCTACCATTCTCGGACTGCCGGGACATTTTGTCGTGGCGCACGATGAGGACTCGACCAATTGGCAGATTAATGACCCGGCGAGTGAGAGTGCAAAGCTTCTTTCCAAGACTTCTACGATCAAAAGTATCAACCACTTTACCCCATCGCTTACTGATTTGTCGTACATGATGTTCGTCACAAATGGGAGTGTGACAGGCGATTTGAAAGATGAAAATGGCGACATCGTGGAGATTGACTGGACCGACGAGTATTTGAGTGATGACATGGAGGGAGGAGATGGTGAGATTGTTAGAACCGGGATGCTGGCTAAACCTAGCTCGGGAACATATCAGCTTACAGCTACCCAGCCGGAGTCAGGCGCAAACTCATTTCAAATTTATCTTTACGATAATCTGGCGGCGGCAACTTTACAAACATATACCCTGTCGGGAGCGAGTACTCTCTTTGAGATCACGTATGGGAGCGATCCAAGTGAGGAGCGAACAAGCGCCAAGGTGGATCAAACTCCCCCCGTCCTCTCTAATGCGCCCTCGCCAAGCGCAAATCCCACCAATAGTTTGACCCAGAACTGGAACTGGAACGCGGCGAGTGATGATGATAGTGGGGTGGCAGGGTATAGCACGCGATCGTATAATGTTACTGCTAACAGTTATTTAGATGATTGGCTTTGGATCGGAGACGTTCTCTCTACCACCACCAATTTGGCTGAAGGCAAATGGCAACTGGATTTGAAAGCTAAAGACAGCGCGGGAAACGAGAGCAGCGTGGGGAGCTCGGAGACTGTGACTATTGATACAACCGCGCCAACGCTATCATCACAAACAACTCTGAATACTACTTGGTACAAAACTGCACCCACCGTGACTTTTGAGTATAGTGATGCCAATATGCTTGGCACTTATGTGGCGCCAACCTGCGAGATTACAACTGAGAGTTCTGCATCGTACTGCTGGGTGAAGCCATATATTTGCGACACCGCAGGCAACTGTAATAATGACCAGAAATTTTCGCAGAATATCAAACTGGATTTGACTAAACCGACCATATCTCTAAATGTATGGGGGAGTGAACTAAAAGGAACCGCAAGCGATAGTTTGTCGGGAGTGGCTAAAGTGGTTATCCAACTCACGAAACCTGGCGCAACCGAGGAGACTATTGCTGCGACTGGGACAACTAACTGGAACTATGTAATTGATAAGGCTCAAATTGGTTCCTACACCGTAAAAGTTATGGCGTATGACAACGCCGACAATATTAGTAGCAGTGTTGAGCGAACATACGACATTAACGCTAGTGATCCTGCCCAAACGTCCTCCACCTCACCAACTCCCACACCTACCCCATCTCCCCTTGCACAAGTGCTTGGTACAAATATCACTCTCTCGCCAATTCCGACATCGTCCCCTTCTCCCGCACCTTTCCCTGAGCCGAGTGGAGCAGTACTAGGTGAGGCGACGATTCCTAGAAAAATGAGTTATCGATGGCTCTGGCTGATGGCACCAATTAGCCTGATAGTATACCTACTGGCTCTCAAAAAGTGACCTCCTAGCAATAAATCTTTGATGTTTTTGAGAGTGTCGAGAATTTTGAGGCGAGTGACGTGGAAGTGTTCTCTTGGTTTGAGAATGGCGCGATACTTTTTAATGAGTGAGAAAATCTCGGTGATGAAGCGACCGTCATTTATGGCGGCAGAGGTATTGGAGCTCGCGTGGGTGCGAAAAGAGCAAAGTGGCTGGTGAACATAGACCAGATCACCAAACTGCAGGAGGCGGATCCAGTACTCAAAATCGGCAAACTGAGAAAATTGAGGGTCGTAGCCGCCTGCATTTTTCACTAATTTAGTGGGGTAAAGTACGGCCGTAGGCTCGCCAATTTTATTTTCTCGTAGGGTGGTCAAAATCCAATGGGCGTGTTTTTTACCAAGCTCTACAGTACTTTTGCTAGCAAAGCCCATTTTCTTGATTATCCTGCCCTTTTCATTGATAAATTTGCGCTGACAAGTGATGAGAGTAGCAGCGGGGTGAGCAAGCGCGGCTTTGATTAGTTGGGTGATGCAGGTGGGCGCAAGGAGATCATCGGAGGAGAGGAATTTAATATATTCCCCTTTCGCCTGTTTTACGATGTAGTTCCAACCACCGATCATGCCGTGATTATTATTGGTACGAATAATGCGGAGCCGGGGATCAGAGTATTGTTTGAGTAGTGCGGGAGTATCATCGGTACTAGCGTCGTCGTGGACAATAATTTCGATGTTTGGATATGTTTGAGCGAGAGCAGAGTCGAGAGCTTGACCTAAGTATTTGGCACGATTGTAAGTAGGGATCAGAAGAGAAACCATGGGTAATTTAGATTTACTACTATAATTCGAATTATGGTAGTGAGTGTTATTTTGTTTCATGTTGCTTGATGAAGGATTCGGCGCGCTCGTAGTCAGCGGGGATGCCGATATCGAGACAATGAGAGCCTGCTAGTTCTACGGCGTAAGCGGGATTGCTCCCGCAATATTCATGCAGGGAGGCGCCAAAGAGTGGGTTGGGTTTGAGCGCGCGCGCGACTCTAACTGTCAGCTTGCCCATAGCCCAGGTCCATTTAGTTTTGGGTTTGGCAACTTTTACTTCGATAGATTGAATCCTATTTTTTTGGTCGATGACAACACTATCAAAAAGTTGAGGCGTGCCGGTGTCAAAGAGACCGAGAACCAGCTCGCCCTTTAATTGGTCTAGCTGGGCAAAACCATCTTTGGGGTACCAGATAGTGTCGGGGAGCCCAAAATAAAGCTCGTCGTCTTCCCGTAAAAATTGCTGTGGGAGGACGATACCATCAAGGAGTCCTCGGCGCGGACGGACTAGGAAAATGAGGTGGCTGGCATAGGGAGATTTGGTGGACAAATAGCGGATAAGATCGGTTTTGTCTTCCGCCGTGTTGATAAAAATTTTGGTAATGCCCGCAAGAATCATCCGCTCGATCAAATATTCGATGACGGCGCGGCGGGCAACGGGTGCTAGCTCTTTGGAGAAGCCAAGTGGTTGAAGTCTAGTGCCTAAACCTCCTGCTGGGATTGAGCCGTATTTCATAGGCTTGATTTTAACACGTTCTCAGTTACAATTAGGAGAATTGGGGTGGTGAGGGAGAGCGCGATGAGGGCACCGTAAACGGGAGCGAAAAGACCATATCTGGGAAAGAGGAAAAGTGCCAGTGAGATCTCGATAAAAGTAGTGAAAAAAGCAAAAAATGATGCAGTGACAGGATGACCTTGACCTTCTAAAAGAGTACTAGGCAGAGGAGTCAGGAGCAAGATAGCAAAATACCAAACAAAAATATTGAGCACTAAATCAACTAAACTCACAAGTTCGGGAGAGTGTAACCACCAGGAGAGAAAGACAAAACCAAAAAGATGGTAAAGATAAACCCCCAAAAATCCTAAGCCTAAGAGTGAGCATTGAAGCCGATGGTATAGCCTACGAAAACTGGGATCTAGCTTGGCAGTGGCTGAGGCTGGATAAATAGCTGTTGCTAGCTGGACCACACCCCCTACTAATTTTTGCACTAACCCCTGCCCAATGACATAGGCTGACAACGTCAGGGGTGAGAGACTTGCGAGTAAATATTTGGCATATTGCGACTGCACCTGACCAACGAGCTTACCACCCCAATTTTTGAGGCCAAAATCTACGAGTGAGCGGGCGATAGCTAGCGAGACTTTACCCCTCCTAGGATGAGGAAAAAATTTGAGTGAAAAATAAGCGAGAGGTAATAAAGTAATGAGGTAAGAAAGTAACTGGGCAATGAGTATTATAGCTATCCCCTGCCCTATCCAGGCTAAATAGGCAGCAAGCAAAGTGTTACCTGTGCCGATAATAAAAGTCTTGGTATTAAAATAACCAAAGTGTCCCTCTGCCTGAGGTAAAGTGAGATAGTGACTAACTAGATTGTTTGCAAGGGCTGTGGTAAAGACGAGAAGTAAGATAGGGGGAGAGACATGCGCAAAAGAAACCATAATGGTTCCAATAATCCCCGCGACTACTCCAGAACTAATAAAAAGAATGCTCGAAGTCACCCAAAGCGAGAGAGATTTGGTCTGTACGAGAGAGCGGACAACTGCTTGGGGAAGCCCGAAATTGATCGCTGATGCAACGGCAAGACCGGCAATAATCAAACTATACTGACTAAATTGTGTAATACCTAATGAGTGTAAGAGAATGGGAGTACTCAAAAAGCTGGCAACTATAAGATAAAAATACCCTGCTAAATTCCAGAGAGTGGCTCGTGTGAGAGAGTAGTGCATTTTAGCGGGCAATAGCACCCTTTACGCTACCCATGGTGAGCTCGTCCTCGGCTGTAGGGACAAGTCCAAATTCACTCAGTGGCCAGTAGCGGAAAAATGCACGTCCGACAATCTCCCCAGCCGTAATTAGCCCCCATTCACGAGAGTCTGACGAGTGATTACGATTATCTCCCATGACGAAGTATTGAGAGGTGGGAACTTCGATTTCTGCTCCTTCGTGGAGGAATTTTCCTGGTAAAACATGTCCTGGGTTATTGATATATTGTTCTAGTAATTGTGTACCGTTTAAATAGACATGACCACCAGAGATGTTGATAAGATCCCCTGGAATCCCAATAATACGCTTAATAAAATCTACCCTTTCATCTTGAGGAGAATGAAAAACTATCACGTCTCCACGGCTGGGATTGTGGATGCGATAGGAGATTTTGTCGGTCAAGATATACTCGCGATGGTGAAAATTGGGCTCCATAGACTGGCCATCTACCTGATGAGGTTGGAATAAAAAGATATAGACAACGGCAAAAATTGCCAAAGAAACAACGATTGTCTCCAAAAAATCTAAGAATAATAACCATAATGAACGTAAAAAGAACATAAGTTAAGCTTACATGCCATGCTAAAATTATGCAATGATCAAGTTAGTTGCCCTGATTTTAACTTTATTCTCATTCCGTAGTTACTTACTGGGTTATGACCATCCAACTTCATATCTAATTCTTCTCCAAAATGATGCCGAAATGCGAGCTAATGGAGGGTTTTTTGGCTCTTATGCGGTGGCAACACTTGACCAAGGAAAGCTAAACCTCAGATTTCAGGACATTTACGTGCCTGATGGACAACTGGGGCCTGGACACGTGAATGCACCAAAACCAATTGATGAGGCTTTTGGCAAAGGGGGGTTATATTTACGTGATACTGACTGGGATCCTGATTTTGTAAATGCTTCAAAAACAATAAGGTGGTTTTTTGATAAAGGCGGAGAAATTAAACCTGATGTTATGCTGACAGTGAGTCTGACGACTATTAAAAATATTTTGCATGTGATAGGTCCAATTACTATCCCTGATTATGATATGATTCTGACTGAAGAGAATATTTTTAACTTGTTACAGGCGAAGATAGAAACAGATTTTTTCCCTGGGTCTACACAAAAGAAAGATATTTTAACTAACGTAGGACAAGTTTTTTGGACTAAGATCAAATATTTGGCATTGCCAACGAAAATAAAAGTTGCGAATATTTTGTGGGATGAGTTACTACATAAGAATATCTTGGTGAATACTATCAATCCCCAATTACAGACGAAACTAGAACAAAATCAAATAGCTGGCAAACTAACTTTCCCTTCGTGTCAAAATGGAGCCAACGAATGCCTGTTGGATGTATTTTTATCTGTTGAAACAAATCTTGGAGCTAACAAGGCAAATTGCTGCACAAAGACAAGAACTACCCATACAATTTACCCAAATAGTAAGACCATTAAGCATGATATTAAGATTGTTTATATCAATAATTCAAGTCATGAAAACCCAAAATTGCCTAGTTTTTTTGGCGGAAATTATATTGATTACGTGAGGTTGTATATCCCAAAAAGTGCCGAAAATTTGATTGTCACGGCTAGCCCTACCCTACCCACTACTCTTGCTGGTTATCCCAAACCATACACTGATAATTCTGAAAGACTGGATGTGAGTGATTATTTTTTGTTTAAAGTTATTGGCTTATTCCATATTACTAGGGCAGGAACCACGAGCAATATTAAGATTAGTTATGATCTGCCCAGTAACGCCAAGGACTATGAGCTACACATTCTCAAACAAAATGGCATGCATGTCTCGACGCAGGAGGTTAGATTTAAAAATAAGATTGCCACTACCGAACTTGAGAATGACTGGGTATTTTCTGGTAAAATAGATGAATATTAATGGACTCGTGGCTCAGGGGTAGAGCGTCCCGTTCACATCGGGAAGGTCGGAGGTTCGAGACCTCCCGAGTCCACAATTTTGCACTCCGGCCAATTTTGCAGTTCAGCGCGCCAGGCGCGTCGGTTGGCAGGGAGCGCTGTATAGCCCCTTTTTAACTCGCAGGTCAGTCGGCGCTCAGACAAAAAGAAGTTCAATCCGATCCGTTTAGCGAAGAATGACAATTCTTCGCTATTGTTTTTTTCGCGCGCGATTTTGTGCGCTTGCAGCGCACACATTATGAGTTCCCGTAGAGGTTCAATCCACTCCGCGCCATTGGCGCGGACAACCTCTAAATCCTCATTGAGTTTGAGTTTGTGGTCGTATAGTTGTGATTTCTTGGCTTGGTAGCTTTCCTTGTCCACTATGCCGTCTAAATAGCTGTCGAGCAAGGTGTTTTGTTTTTGATCGATCTGAGCAAGATCGACCTCGATGTTTTGGATTTTGGTGGTGGCGAGTATCTTTTCTGACTGTTCATCTTTGGCTAACTCGCGACTCCAGATATCACCAAAGCGCTCGGGAATAGCCACAGACGCTACCACCTCGCGCAGTTGAGCTTCCATATCCACTCCCGTTATTTCTGGCTCACGACACGGCCTGATTTTCCTGGTGCAACGGTAGTAGGTGTAGGTAGCGTGGTTGCCAGTCGTGCGATAGTATTTGTGGTGTTGTTCGGCCGTGATAGCGCCATTACAACTCTTGCAACGGATTAGACCAGTAAATGGCAAGCGGTGGGATTTCTTGCACGTGTGGTCGCGCTCCTTGATGATGCGCTGGACTCTCTGGAATAACTCCTTGGGGATGAATAATTCCTGCGTGCCGTCGTGGTACTCGCCTTTGTATTCGAGTAACCCAATATAGAACTTGTTGGATAAGATGTGCTTGATCTTGGTGAGGACAACTGGTCGGCCGTCCTTGCGGACAATCCCATGCTTGGCCAAGAAACGAGCGATATCGGAATAAGTGTATACTCCGCTCGCAAACATCTCGTATGATTTGTGGACTAGACGTGAGGTTACTGGGTCGAGGTCAATTCCTCTGGTCTTGGGATTGTTGGTGTAGCCAGTTGGCGCTTGGCTTGGCCATACGCCATTCCTGATTTTCTGCCTCATACCTCGCGCCACATTCTCGCTCAGATTATCCACATAATACTTGGACTGACCAAAAGCGATATTGAGCATGAACTTGCCTTGGGGAGTGTTATCAAACCACAGTGTTGGGAACTTGAGATCTACGAGTTTGCCTGTATCAAGCAGATAGATAATCCGCCCGCCGTCTATACTGTTTCTGGCTAATCGGTCGGCGTGCCAGGCTACAATACCATTCACCACACCTTTTTCTATCTGCTTGATCACATACCCAAACTTCTCGCGGCCTGGAGACTTGGCGGTTTTCATCTCCGTGACCCACTCCACGATCTCTAAGTGTTCCCGCTTGGCAAACTCCTTGATCTCAGCAACTTGAGCCTCGATAGATAAGACCTGTTTGTCCGCCTCATCACGAGATTTTCTGCAGTATGCGATGTATCTGGGCATA
>PFEE01000037.1:0-147 GCA_002793745.1 Candidatus Roizmanbacteria bacterium CG10_big_fil_rev_8_21_14_0_10_45_7
ATTAAGGAAGCGAATCTGTTAAGTGGTGACCCCAACAAACTTATGGGTATTATTGCCCGTAATCTATACCGAAATCTATATTCTTCCAACAATACAGCCGTAACGTTAGTAATGGATGAAAAAGGCAAGGTTAAACAGACAGACGTT
>PFEE01000037.1:174-316 GCA_002793745.1 Candidatus Roizmanbacteria bacterium CG10_big_fil_rev_8_21_14_0_10_45_7
TTTGAAGATATTGGTGCGGAAACCCCCAAAGACAGGAGGGGAAAAGTTAATACCTTTAAATTTTTGCGGAACCTCAAAAAAGCAGGATTAGGTGGTCCAATTTTTGATTTTTACTACGAAAATTTGGGAGATTTCTTTTCGG
>PFEE01000037.1:400-1769 GCA_002793745.1 Candidatus Roizmanbacteria bacterium CG10_big_fil_rev_8_21_14_0_10_45_7
ATAATAATGAGGCAAAACGTCACGAAATAGCCTATCACCTTATGCTGCAATGGATTATGATGGGTCGTATTCCGGGTCGTGAGGGGTTTGATTTGCGCTTTGCTCCCCATGGCCTTCCTATGGTTCGTGAATTGTTTTGGAAAAAGAAAAGTTTGGCTGAGTTGGTGGGAGACATGGGTAACGGGCTGATTAATTCTGCAATGGTGTACGATACCCAAGAAACTGAGAATTTCATTTTTGAGGCTCAGCGAAAGGGTATATTGCCGATTAATCGTGATGGGAAAACACTGCAGGCGGTTGAGAAACGGCGCCAGGCCATGGGTCGAGGAGCGTTTACGCGGGTATTTGACAATATTGATGTACAGATTAAAGCATACGAAAAGAAAATGGCAGACAACCCCAATCCTAATGTATTTGCCAAGATCGTCGGAATACCCGAGCACTTAGGATATAAACTATTTCAGGGCTTGCATAAATTCGGAGAAGGTGCGGTAAATCCAACCCTGGCGCGTGATGACAAATACCAGTGGAGTGCGGGCAGAATGCTTGAGCTGACGGGAACAAGTGCGGTACGTGAATTTTCGCAAATAGGAGTATATGCTTTCTATTTCTCAATACTGCTACTGCTTTTGGCCATGGGCTACGGAGCAAAGGAACTGGATATAAAATAGCTATTGGTAAGCTTTATTAGCTGGGCTTAAGCAGTTTACCGATAAAAGGAACATGCTCAATGCCTTTAATTTTTTCCGCAATTCCTGAAGATTTTAGTACATGAATATTTTGTACCATTTCCTGCGCCTTACCCAGTGTTGCGCCAAACGGCTGTGCCAACATTCCGGGACTCATCTGGAACGCCGGCTTTGCTTTAAGCAGCTCCTTGGTTTTTTTAATCATATCAGGAATAAGCTGCGCAATGCCGACGGCAATAAGCCCCACAATAAGTTGCGATACGGGGCTTCCAGGGAAGCTAATAAAGGGGGCAGACCAAAAAGCAGTATTGGCGTTTTTTGCTACCTGCCAGTTAATGGCCCATCCGGTATAGAGCATAAGGGCAGTAATCACGAATGCAAGACAGTTACCCACAATCCCCCTCCACCAATTGCTGAATGATTCCTGTCCGGGCATGGCATTCCACAATAATAAGACGGGAGCAAATATGATTGAGGTAAGAATCTGGATATAGCAGGACAGAAGAATAAAAAATAACCGGAATACCAGAAACAGCAGATAGATAAGCATGAGCAGCATAAAAATAGGGCTGAGTGCTGTCATAAAGCCTAATTCCAGCCCTGATGTTTTCGCTCCTATGAGTGATCCTCCAATAAGTGCGACTGGTACAATTAACCAAGATAAGCCCACTCCTCCTATA
>PFEE01000037.1:1778-2101 GCA_002793745.1 Candidatus Roizmanbacteria bacterium CG10_big_fil_rev_8_21_14_0_10_45_7
TGCCGTAAATGACCCTAAAAGGTTCGGTTAGACGGAATGTTTCGCTAAATAACGTACCAAACCCTCCGGTGGTATAGTTTTTAACGCTTTCGGTAACTGTTTGTGAATTATTCATTCCCGCCCCAACTGCGGTTCCAATCAAACCAATACCTGCGGCAATGGCAACATACATAAGATCAATAATAAATGCAGCCATAGGCAGGGAGAAGGCTATGAGTACCATCGTAATAATGATGTTGGGAATGGTATTCTCAATTTTTGCAACGGTTTGAGGATTTATTTTTTGCCGAAACATAATAATAAACCCATCAAATAATAAAATA
>PFEE01000037.1:2110-3458 GCA_002793745.1 Candidatus Roizmanbacteria bacterium CG10_big_fil_rev_8_21_14_0_10_45_7
GCGGCAAATGAGAGGTCACGCAGGGCCTTCCAAATATCATAGATGGGGCTCAGGCGCGAAAACGTTATTCCCTGTGCGTAGGCTTTGGGTATCAGTCCGGCCCGTTCTCCGATTGAGGCCAAGTATTCGGTTGTTGTCACAGGAGGACGTAGATACATAAATGCTATTCCCTGGGCGCTCATACCCAAGGGTGACCGTAGCATGCTCGTTTTGTCGATTAGTTTTTCGGTGCCGCATCCGATTCCTCCTAATGCACAGGTAAACGAGGTTGCTACATTATTGAGTTGGCTATGGGTAACGGTTTCCAAACAAACCCCGCCGTCTTTTGCACATTCATAGGTATTTTTATTTTGGTCGCCGATACTGGGATTAAACCATTGCTGAGCATAAATATGAGGTGCGTATACGGTGCTGATTATGAAAAAAAATAATGCACATATCGCACTATAAAAATACATTCGCATACCTTCATTCTGTCAGCTTTTTGAGGGGGTGTCAATTGCTTGTGCCTACCGTAGTCCAGCTTAGCTGGACGGAGGGGCATATTTTAGTGCGTCTGCTTTATTGCCTTCGCGGGGAATATGCGTGAATTGTGCGGGAATTGTAAAGGCGGTCAGCAATTTCTTAATTTGAGCACAAAAAGCGGCCATACGAGGGTCTTTTACCCTCCACCGTTTGTTTATTTGCTCAACGACCAGCTTTGAATCAATTCTAAATTCAATTAACTGCTCGCTGTTCCATAGCGCGGAATGGCGCTGTAGGTATTGTAGTGCATGGATAACCGCCAGGTATTCTGCCTCGTTATTCGTGCAATGTTCCAGTCGCTCTCTCTTTTGAGTAATTGGGATTTGGGATTTGGGATTTTCTACCACCCACATGGCCCATCCGGGTCCGGGGTTGCCGCTTGAAGCCCCGTCGGTATACACAATGCAACTCATGAAGCACGAGTATGCCACAGATAGGCACACGAGGCAAGGGCGGCCAACACCCCCAACTCACCCAAGAGCGTAATCCAGCTTGAGGCTATATAACCATACATGGGGACATATATAAGATTAGCAACGACGTTTACCACAAAACTGGCTCCATAGATAATAACTAATGCCCATTCACGACGACGCAGGAAAAGCAGCCACGACAGCGGGCTGGTAAGAAAAAAGATGGGATAGGAAAGCGACAGTATCTGAAGCGGCACAATTGACGCGGTATATTCTGGTCGGATCAAACCGATATAAGGAGCAATCACCCACATGAGGGCCGTAAACAGGACCGATACGGCAAAAAGACCCATCATTCCTTTATGGAAAAGCTGGTAAAAACGAGAACGATTATCTTGATACAGCGCAAC
>PFEE01000072.1:0-8995 GCA_002793745.1 Candidatus Roizmanbacteria bacterium CG10_big_fil_rev_8_21_14_0_10_45_7
CGACCTTACGCTTGAGCGGGATACGGGAGTCGAACCCGTCTCTTCTCCTTGGAAGGGAGATATTGAACCGCTCAACTAATCCCGCGTTTTCAATAAGTTATTTTATCATAAGAGGCATGAAAGTTTGCTGCAAATCCAGTGTTTCACGCAGTGCTGCCATCATATCAATTTTCCCCTCGTATGCTGTTTCTCTGATGATTGCCTTTATTTCATCTGGACTTAGTTCGGGTCTTGTCGAGGCAATGAGTGCCGCCAGCTGGGACACATGGGGTGCTGCCATTGAGGTACCCGATGGGCGGCATTGATCTGCGGGATAGTCGGGCGCGTTGCCGTAGCAGACGGTTTCAATATCCTCTCCCGGAGCCAGCACCACGCCTTCATCATTAAGCAGCGACAACAGCCCGTCACCTTGGGGAAGATTGTTGACGGTATTGAATCCGCTAAAGCTCATATTGACTACTCGTATGGGAACGCCTTGTTCCATGAGAGTATGTACGTATTGTAGACCCTCTACAATATCGGAGTAGTTTACAAACCCCTCTTTTTGCATAATTCTGATGGGCAAATACTGTATCGGAATATTGGGCAGTGACCCGGCTGCGCCGATAGCATTGTTTGACTCCTGTGCCATAACGCCGGTTACCGTCATACCATGCTGGGCAAAACTGTTGTCGGACAGATCCGCACAACCTTGGGGCTGTTTGGGTAAAAATGAGCAGCCGTGCGCATCGTCCACATAGCCGTTGCTATCATCATCAACACGATTATTGGGCAGTTCATTCGGGTTGGTCCAGAGTGAAGACTCGGGTAAATCGGGATGGGGATTAATACCCCCGTCCAGAACGGCAACCACCACCGGGATCCATCCGGTACCCTCCTGAGCAGTGGGAGCCAGGTTCCACTGGTCGGGATACAGTGGGTCATTGGGTTGGCCGAGGGTTGCCAGCACCAGCCCTACTACAGCGGCAGACCGCAAGAGCCGGGAATACGTTTCGCGCATGGGCGTATAGTATACACTCCCCACCTATGCCAATTGATTTTTATGCACAAACAGGGTAGACTGCATCCACATGAAAATTGAATTCTTAGGCCATTCTTCGTTTGCCATTACCGGAACGCAAGCAAAAATGGTGACAGACCCTTTTGACCCTGCCATGATGGGCATTGCATATCCCAAGGTTACCGCGGATATTGTTACCGTTTCACATGAACACTCAGACCATAACAATGCAAAAGCCGTAGGAGGCGAGCCCGCTTCGCAGCGAGGCGAGCCCGTGATATTTCGGCTTCCCGGCGAATACGAGCGCAGGGGAGTTCGCGTGTACGGATACGAGACGTACCATGATGACGCCAAGGGCAGGGAGCGGGGCAAAAACACGATGTTTAAGTTTATTTTAGACGGCATGGTGCTGCTGCACTGCGGCGACCTGGGCCATATACCCAGCGACGCTCTTTTGGAGCGTATTAAGGATACCGACATACTGATGATTCCGGTTGGCGGCACCTTTACCATTGACGCCAAACAGGCAAAGGAATTGGTAACCAAGATTGCTCCCAGTATTGTGCTACCCATGCACTACGGTGACAGTGCCCTTAAGCCAGAGTTTTCAGTACTGACTCCGGTTGACGAATTTTTGAAGCTGAACGCATCTACCACTACCCACCAGAAGGACAGCTTGACTGTCACTGAGGAAACGCTTCCCGAAGAGCGCGAGATTGTGGTGTTGAAGCGGCTATAACAAGTAACATTCATGAACGAAGATAGCAGATTACCGCCACACAGTATTGAAGCCGAGCAGTCCGTGCTGGGTTCTGTATTAATTGATCCTTCCTCCATTACGTTGGCGGTTGAAATTTTGAAAGCAGAACATTTTTACGATCCACGGCATCAATATATTTTTATGGCAATGCTTTCTTTAAATGACGAAAACCATCCCATTGACGTGGTAACGCTTGAGTCCACACTGCGCAAGCAAAAACATTTTCCCGACAGCGGGGGTAAAGAATACATTACGACACTGGTACAGGCAGTACCCACCAGCGCCAACATTGAGCACTATGCATGGATTGTGCGCAATGCCGCGGTGAAGCGCAGCATTATCTCAATCGGTTCACGCATGGTACAAAAAGCCTATGAAGACGGGCATGAAATAAGCCAGCTGCTCAATGAGTGTGAAAGCGATTTGTTTTTAATTGCCCAGGCACACACGAAACGTGATTTTTTACCGATTAGGGAAATCCTTACCCAAAGCTATGAACGCCTTGAGGAGGTGGTAAAGCGCGGGGAGGGTATGCGCGGTATACCCACGGGCTTTAAGACGCTGGACAATAAACTGGCCGGATTAAATGCCTCAAACCTGCTCATTGTTGCGGCACGCCCGGGTATTGGTAAAACCACCTTTGCGCTTAACATCAGTACCTACCTTGCAACCCACATGAAAAAGACCGTTGGCTTTTTCTCGCTTGAAATGAGCAAAGAGGAACTGGTTGACCGGCTTCTGGTTATGGATGCGCATATTGATTCGTGGAAGCTGCGCACGGGACGGCTCGATAAAGAAGAGATGGACAAGCTTACGGAATCCATGGGACGGCTGGCCGAGTCCAATATCTTCATTGATGATACGCCTGCCATTTCGGTAACGGAAATGCGCTCAAAGGCACGCAAGATGCATCTTGAGCACAAGCTGGATTTGTTGGTGGTTGACTATTTGCAGCTTGCCACAACGGGCAGATTTATGGAATCACGCGTTCAGGAAGTTTCGATGATTTCGCAGGCTATGAAAAATATTGCCCGTGAGCTGCAGATTCCGGTTATTGCACTTTCGCAGCTTTCCCGCGCGGTTGAACAGCGGGGAGGGGATAAACGCCCGCAGCTCTCGGATTTGCGTGATTCCGGATCCATTGAGCAGGACGCGGACATCGTGCTGTTTTTGTACCGTGCCGATGAAGATGATGACATGATGCCCGAGGGTAAAAAAAATATGAAGCTATCCATTGCCAAACACCGCAGCGGGCCAACGGGTGAAATTTCACTGCTGTTTCATGGAGAAAAACTGCAGTTTTTTGAAGTTGAGAATCGTGAGCCCGATGAGTCTCAAGGCTGAGCTGCACCAACATTCACGCTATTCCCAGCACACCGATCGTTTTTTAGGGCTTGATACTTCAATTGAAAATATCGCCAAGACCTGTAAACAAAAAGGGATTTCTATTTTTTCGGTTACCGATCACGACACCATAGACGGGCATGAGGAAGGGAAGTATTACGCAAAGAAATACGGTTTGCTGTTTGTTCCCGGTGCGGAAGTAAGCACGAGGCAAGGCCACGTGTTGGCTCTAGGCATACGAAAACTGATCCCTAAGCATCTTACCCTTAATGAAGCGGCTGATGCGGTACATGAGCAGGGAGGAGTAGTGGTTGCCGCACACCCATTTCAAATTCCTTATGGATGCCTGTGGGGTTTTGTCGGTTCGCGCATTGATGCCATTGAAGGGCAACACGCCTATGCCATTGGCAATAGCCTTACCAATTGGGTAAACCGTTTTGCACGCAAGCCCGTGATAGCGGGAAGTGATGCACATTATTTGGATGAGATTGGACTCGTGTATACGCTGTTTCCTGATACGGTGAAAAATGCAGCAATGGCGCTTTCTGCAATACGTGAAAACAGAATTATGATTGGAGGAACGAATATAGGGATATTGCGCGCTGCGGCAAGACGATTGCGTGAAATACAAAGCAAGTAGGGTTGAGGAAAATAAAATTTATGATACGATACCTCCTGTATGTACAAACCCAGCCCCGATATACTTAAGAAATACGCACAGGTACTCGTTAATTTTGCCCTGAACAGTGGGGAGGGAATTAAAAAAGGCGAAGTCGTTGCCGTGCATGCCGACACATCGGCGCTGCCATTGCTGCAGCAAACGGTTAAAACGATTTTGCTGTCCGGAGGCAACCCAATAGTGCGCATGACCGATGAATCGCTGTCGAAGTTGCTGTATGAAAATGCTTCAGATGAACAGTTGAAATTTTTCCCCAAGAAATACGTCAAGGCATTTATTGACACTATTGATCACCGCATTGCACTGCTTTCTGACCAGGACCCGCTGCACCTTAAAGACATTGACCCCAAGAAAATTATGCTTTCCAACGCTTCTGCCAGTATTACCCGCAAATGGCTATTTGCTAAAGAAGATGCGGGCAAACTCACCTGGACACTGGCGCTGTATGGCACACCCGGTATGGCCAAAGAGGCGGGATTGAGCCTGGAGGAATACTGGCAGGAAATTATTCGTGCCTGTTTTCTGGATAAGCCCAATCCGGTAGAAACATGGAAAGAGGTGTTTGCGGAACTTGAACGGCTGCGGGCACGGCTTAGTGCAATGCTCATTAATAAACTGCATATAACGGCAAAAGATACGGATTTATGGATTACGGTGGGAAAGAACCGTAAATGGATGGGAGGTTCGGGACGCAATATCCCGAGTTTCGAGCTGTTTACCTCGCCTGACTGGCGCGGGACACAAGGCCACATTTTTTTTGATTATCCCTTGTATCGGTACGGAAGCATCATAAAAGACATTACTTTGCGTTTTGAAAAGGGACGTGTGGTGCATGCCACGGCATCAAAAAATGAAAACTTACTCAAACAGCTGATTAAGCAAAAAAATGCTGACAAAATAGGAGAATATTCGCTGACCGATAAGCGATACTCACGCATTAAGGCGTTTATGGCAAACACGCTCTATGACGAAAATATTGGAGGGAAGTGGGGCAATACCCACCTGGCTGTGGGCACCTCTTACCATGACGCATACACTGGTGATGTGGGAGCGATGAAAGACAAAGATTGGGCGCGTTTGGGCTTTAACGAGTCACCTGAGCACACTGATTTACTGGCAACGTCCCGCCGCAGCGTGGAGGCAACCATGCGTGATGGCACCACTAAACTAATCTATCAGGACGGTATATTTTTACTATAAGGCTTGCGACAATAAATCCTAACAGCCCGCCGATAACCACATCAATGCCATAGTGGCAGCGCAGAAAAATTCTTGAGTAGGAAATCAACAGTGCCATTGCGTAAGCGAGCCAGGCCAGACGCGGATGGTGATGTGCGTATATTACCGCAATGGAAAAGGCTAGTGAGGCGTGCATTGAAGGGAAGGTAAAATCCGCCGGGCATAAGTAACCGTCGTATGGCCGAGGGATTTCAGTCAGTACTTTTATGGCATGGGTAAGCAAACCGGTAATACCGGCAGCCAGCACTGTGTGCAATATGACTATTTTTTTATTATTCTCAACGGCAAGCAGTACCAAGCCAAACACAATCCATACGGCAACGCTCAGTCCCCGCAGCGAGAAAAATTTCATGAGCGGGATCATGAGAAGTAGGCAAATAATTGATGAACACCCTCGGTGTGTTTCGTTGGCTTTTTATTGGGCAGGGGATAGAAGTAGCTAACGATATGGGCGTGAGGGAGCTCGTGTTTTATGTGGCTGTAGGCCTTCTTCAGAAGCCAGGGCGAAATATAGTAAAACGCGGTCACGGTTTTGGTATAGACAACCTTTGAAAATGGATAGTGAAACATGTCTGCATACATGATACTAATATGTGCGCGATAGGGGTGAAGTAAATGACGCAGATATAAAACAGCAAGCAGTATCGGGTTAATTTCTGCAGCAATGAGATGGAGTGTTAGTTTTTTTTGCTGTGCCCAGTCCGCTGCTGCAAAAATGACGGCACCGTCGCCCGCGCCCATATCAATGATAGTGTGGTGGTTGCGCAGTTCAAGGTAATCAACAATACGTTCCATGTCCCGCTGGTTGGAAGGAAAATAGGGAACGGGGGAGGCGGTGCGTGAGAGGAAAAAGTAGGCGACCAATAGGAATAAAACAAAGACAATAAAAACAATACCCATGTGCCAGAGGTGGGACTTGAACCCACACTTCCTTACGGAAACACGGCCCTAAACCGTGCGCGTCTGCCAATTCCGCCACTCTGGCAATTCATTACTCTAAACCGTACGTGTCCAGCGTTGCTGGATTTCGCTGCGCTCAATATACCAATTTCACCACTGCGGCATCTCCGTTAAGCAAAATTGCTTAACTACGACATTCTATCACGCAACAGTGTAGAATAAAGAGCTATGCAGGCAGTACAACAGACCTTGGAAATCACGCGTACCGTGCTGTTTGTGCACGGTTACGGTATTCTTACCGTAGTATCGGTCTTAGTTGCTCTTTTTATGCTATGGCGTGAGCTGCGTCGCACTTCTTTTAAGGAGGAGGAGGTGTTTGATATGGTATTTGTATCTTCATTGCTGGCGCTCATAATCGGCAGATTATTCTTTTTTTTCCTTGAACATCCGCCATTTCGCTTCACCTTTTTTAATTTCCTCATCGTCTATGTATTCCCGGGGTTTTCATTGCTGGGCATATACTTGGGGTTTTTTGGTGCGCTTTTTATCCTGTGTGCCCGTCATAAAGTGCCCTTTGCCGAACTCATAAAGCGCTTGGCTGTTCCATTTCTCTCTATGTTGGCCATACATGCATTCCTGGTTGCGGCCAAAGATTTGGTTTGGCCCCAGCTGGTGGTATGTGCGCTGTATACCGTATTTATTTTTGTCATGGGCTTTATATTGAAGTTGGAACGCACGGCAAAAATTCGTGAACGGGCACTGTTTCCCGCAATGCTGTTTATACTTTCATTCGTTGCATTTATTTCATGGATTGGGTATAGTGTAATGCTTGCTGGTAAGATAGAAGCGCCTCCCATAGAGCCGCTGGCTTTTGGAGGACTGGCCCTTATCAGCGCCGTGTGGTTTGCAACTGCAGTCACACGAAATTAATAGTTTTTATAAACACCATGACACACCAAAGCTATCCTAAAGATGTACTGAAAGATATAAAGGCTTTTTTTGTGGAAGAGCAAAGAACATTAGAGAAAAGACTGGAGCAGATAAACGGAGCTGACCCATTTCGTGATCCAGACCACACGAACGGTTCTGACTTAGGAGAAGACGCCAATGAAGAGGTGCAGCACGAACAGGCGGTGGCACATACTGAAACGCTGCAGAAAAAAAAGAAGGACATAGCTGCTGCACTGTTGCGCATTGAGAAGGGTACCTACGGGTTTTGTAAGAAATGTAATCAGATGATTGATACGGATAGGCTTTCATCTAATCCGTATACCCTGTATTGTATATCTTGTGCACAAAAGGGATAAATCACCACAAAGTAAAAACGTATTGCTGGGGGTAGGGCTATCCATCCTGGTAATTGGTATTATTGTTTGGCGCTTTATTGCCACTTCATCATTGTTATCAAACCGCGAACGGGTTACGGTGGGTATCTATGCCGCGTACCCGTTTGTTTTGTCGTACAATAAGCACTCCACTATCGTAACGGTAGTATGGTTTAACCCCAGCACAAAAGTATATGTACCCGGCGGCTATCGATGGTACCCGTTTGGAAGCGTTTTGTTGCTTGACAGCATTGAAAAAAAACAAGGTGAACTGGTAAGGCGCATGTTTGAGGAACTGGTAGGAGCCCCGGTTGATTTTGTGGTTACCCCCCGCTCAGTAAGTACACTGCCCGAAGCGCCTGATTCATTCGTGACGTTTTTTTATCGGGAGCGGGGTAGGTTACTGCCTTGGATAGGAGGGTCGTATCGGGTATCGTTGGGTAATAGTATTGATGGTTATATTCTGTCGAATATTTTGCGTTCCCGCAACGACAAGCTGCTGTTTGTTGATGCCAGCGCATCCACTACTACCTCATCAAAGAAGGCCGATGGGCTACGCTATGACAGCGATAAGCTTGACCAGGTACTAAAAGGCTATTTATACTGGCCGTCCATTAACTCCACCAATAACGTGCGCTTGGAGATAGGTGATAGTGAATATTATGGTGCCGCTCAACGTATCGGACGCATGATAGAAGGGATGGGCATTAAAGTTATTGATATATCCCTAACAAAAAACCGAAATACCGGCAGTACGGACTGTGCTGTTTATTTTGGTCCTCAGAAGAAGCAACAGGGAGAAGCGTTGGCACAGCATTTTAATTGCAGCAAACAGCTGTCTGACCAGGAACAGTTCAAGGCGACAATGACTATTTATATTGGCAGTAAGCTTGGTAAACTATATAGATAATGATAACGTTAGCCTGCTGGGGAGGGGGAATACTACTCGTGTCTTTTTTCTTGGCCGTGTGGTCGTTACGAGACTATAAGGGCGAGCGTACCATTGATCGTATTCGGTCACATCATCGCCGGGAGCAGATAAAAGGAAGTATTTTATTCCATAAAGGGAAACCTAAGCATTATTCTTCGTATTCGCGGTAAACCGGATCGTCATCATCGGCCTCATCATCATCTTCAGCTTCCTCGGTATCGGAAAGATCTTTGGTTGGAATAATTGTTTCTTCGGCGTCCAAATCCAAGCTGGTTTCTTCCTCTGGCCGCTTGCGCTCTTCCTCCGGCTCGTCATCATTGGGCATCAACGATGATGTTTCAAGAGGGAAGCTGGGAGTATTGGCATATTTAGAGGGTTTTTTTGTTTCACGAATAAATACGCGGCACTCATTTTTGTCAACGCCGTGAATATAAGCCTCATATTTGGTACCACCTTGCATGAGTTCGATAAGCCGTTTTGAAATATCATCAGGTACGTATCCCACAAAGTGCTTGTGGCTGTCACGCACCTCAATTTTTCGCTTGCGTATATTGAGACTAACTTCTTCGCCTACCGAAAGCTGTCCCAGCTCCTCATGCTTACCAATAGTAGAAAGCCGTACGCTTTTTGCGCACCCCGGCTCCTCGATAAGTTCATTAAGGGCAGCACGTTTTCCATTATGTCTTCGTTGCGGCTCATGCGCCTTTTCAAGCATGGTGCTGATATTGGCTAGCTTCTTATTAGCAATGGTGTTCGTTGGATCAAGCCGAATAATCTTATGATAAATTTTCTTTGCCTCCTCAAAGTTCGACAACTG
>PFEE01000072.1:9007-11365 GCA_002793745.1 Candidatus Roizmanbacteria bacterium CG10_big_fil_rev_8_21_14_0_10_45_7
TGTCGACATCCTCAGGATCATCGTTACGTATGGTGAGTAATAGTTCCACTGCTTCCTCATACTTACCGTTCACCAGTAATTCAGTTGCTAGGTTTTTTTGTTTCTCCAATTGTAGGCTTTTCATATCATCTGCCTAGTATAAGGCATCATGCTATAATGTCAACATGTCTGGCCATTCACATTGGGCAACCGTTCGCAGTAAAAAAGAAACGCACGATAAGGCAAAGGGGACTGTATTCGCAAAAATATCTAAAGAACTTACACTCGCTATACAAAAGGGCGGTGGAGTAACTGATCCGGAGTTAAACGCATACTTAAGAGGGGCGTTGCTTCATGCTAAAGAAGTAAATTTGCCCAAAGAAAATATACAACAGGTGTTTATACCTTTGAGTTGTCTTCTGAGGATTATGATAGAGCCTTAAAACTAAAAGAGACATTGGAAGAGCTGGAAGATGTTCAGGAAGCGTACACGAATGGTATGATAAAAGAATCATGATAAAGAAGTTGAGAGCCATGCTTATCGGGTTGGGCAAGCGCAAACGGTTTACGATTGCCGTCGTTACCATCTGTCTGTATTTTTTTATTATTACCTCGCTGCCGTATGATCAAGCGTTGTTTCATGTGATACCGCTTGCAGTTTTAACCTATGTATCGGTTTTTTTTGGTATTTTGGAGGATGTAGAGCGCCTTGAATGGATTCAGCTCTTTATTTTGCCGGTCTATTTTGTGGTAGCCGCACTGTTTTTTTACTATTTGCTTCCCGTGCGCCTCTTAACCCGCATCCCGTTCACTATTATTACCTTTGTATGCTTGTACGCCATATTTTTGTCTGAAAACATATTTAATGTAGGTGTAGAGCGCAGTTTGCCGCTGTATCGAGCTGCCTATTCGGTTATTAACTTCATTATGCTGGTAGTATTCTTAATGGTGTTCACGTTGCTGTATTCATTCAGTTTTAATTTATATATGAATGCTCTTACCGGAACTATTATCGTATTTCCATTGGTATTTCACGGCATGTGGATTGCAAACCCCATGGAGGTAGTAGAGGAGCGCATATGGAAGTATGCGGCCGTACTAACCTTTTTACTGGGCTTTGGCATACTCATTGGTAGCTTCCTGCCGTTGCGAACGAACGTGTACGCCATTCTTACCGTAGCTATGTCGTATTTCCTGATAGGGATAGCCCAGGAGATCATCCAAGAGACGGCATATCGTTCCCGAGTTCGTGAATATATAACCGTATACGCCGTATTATTAGTGTTAATTACGCTCAGTATTCAATTTTGAGAGCGTCATAGCGCGCTAAAAGGGAATAGGGGAGGCCTATAGTTGTATATATCCTATAATATTTTACACGATGTGGAAAATTCACGGCCGACGTGTATAAACGAACTAGCTTATCATTCTCGTGAGGGGTCTGAGAAGCAAGACCGTCAATCGCTCTTCCCCAGAGATATTACCGTTATTTATTATGACAATTGCTTGTATGTATAAGAGAAAAAAATCATTAAACACGCACTTACTTCTCTGATGATGGATGGGGGCCTAAAAACCTAAAAAGTGGTTATTATTCCCGCAAGGAGGGAGATATTGAATGTCGTAAAATGTATCTTTAACGACATATACTACGTTCACCCGGTGGGGTACCAGTAAGCAAATCACCATAATTTTTTGATTATTTCCCTGTTATTTCTGGATGCTACGGGTTTCCTATTCCGGAGTTATTTTTGAATTATAGTTGTGTTCTGCCCTCAACCTACTGGGCTGTTTTTTTGAATATTTATGTACACAATCTCCTATTGATTCCCGCTGTGGTACTTCTCATGTATTTCCCGTAATCGAGGATTCGTAACATGGGTGTATATCTGGGTGGTGCCGATATTTTTGTGACCCAGAAGCTCCTGCACGCTGCGCAAATCAGCCCCGTGAGTCAGGAGGTCAGTGGCAAATGAATTATGGCTTACTATTCCATCGGTAATAAGATTATGATTTTTAGTAACAAAAAAATCATATACACTATACTGAGCGGAACCTAATTTAGTTTTTTTCTTTACCTTGAGCCATTTAGTTTGTTTCATCATTGCAAAACTTCGGTAGTGTTCGTATTCGGCTCTAGTGATTACTTTTAAATCATAAAACCCTTGCAATAGCTTAAAAAATGTTTTTGTTTCAGGAACAATTTGCTGTGCGTAGCGCTTCACATATTTAATACCATAGTGTTTTTCGAAGAATGGAGTGTATGCGATTGTCTTTTTTTTTGCCCTGACCATAATTTCATCAATAATATCCGAAAATGGCAGTTTGATGGAAAACCGTGATACGGCATTGGTAAATGAGTCCCGTTTTAAGCTGGGG
>PFEE01000073.1:0-2072 GCA_002793745.1 Candidatus Roizmanbacteria bacterium CG10_big_fil_rev_8_21_14_0_10_45_7
TGGGGAAGTAATATAAGATACAGCATGCTGATGAATATGGTTAATACAGACGTAATTTTTAGTGAAAGAGAAGAACAGATGCTTCGTAAACACTCTGATACGAGGGTAATATTCTGGCCCGAGAGTACGGCAAGATGCAGTACACCGGCCTGTTTAAAGAGCGTATATAATTCGGGCGTTAAGTATTGTTTCTGCCCCCATACGAGTGCAGCGGCAAGTGCTCCTTGGTCACCGGGAAGCACGCGCACGAGCAAATCTCCGGGATTCATAGGGTAATCAGTGACTGTATCTCCAAGAGTTCGTTTTGGGAAACAATGCGTTTGCTGACCAAATCATTCAGGTCGGTAAAAGGGCGGTTCTGTACTATTTTTTCTGCGGTTATTTTTCCAACATGGGGCAATAGTTCCAGTTGTGTGAGGCTGGCGCTGTTAATCGACAGAGGAGCCGGGACACCAGCGCTAGCTTGTTCAGCTAAATAAGGGATGTAGATTTTTTCTTCATGAGTGAGCTGTTTTGCTAAGTTGAGCTGTTTGGCGATTACGTACCGATCAGCCTCTTGAGTTAAACCGCCGGCTGCAATAAGCCCGTCAACGACGCGGCTTTTTGAGGGCACGGCATATACGCCTGGCCTCGCAACCGCTCCTTCGATATCAATGATTAGTTCTGTTTTATTGGTTTTGGAGCTACGTACTACTGTTATTGGTTCGTTGGTATTTTTTATTGGATTATTAAGCGTTAAAAAAAGGGATAAGCAGGCAACTACAGCAGAACTAATGACGGCTATATGCTTTATTGGCGCATGCATATATACGTATCATGAGTTTTTACTGGGTTGTGGACAACAGACTATAGACTACATTTGTAAACTATCTATAATGTTCTCATGCAAAAGCAGACATTAACTTTTACTTCTGAGTTGATTGGTATGGTTGTCACCACGTTTCTGGCGCTATTTTTTGCCCTTTCTCCGTTTGCCCAGTACGATTTGCAGCTTATTGCGGTGCTTTTTATTATCTATATGCTGCTTCGTAAGCGATTGGCCCAGCAGCCGTTGTTTTATTTATACGAATCATTGGGATTTATTTTTATAGTACTGGTGGCGGTATTTTCAACCGGCGGAGTAATATCACCCTTTTTCTTCCTGATTTATTTTTTGCTGTTCGCTCTCGTGTTGCTGCTGGATGCAACGAGTAGCGTGGTGCTAACGCTCCTACTGGTGATTGTTTTTTTAACCACCAGCAACACCGGCTCATTAAGTGAGCTTATTCCGGTGTTCTCGTTGCCCTTTATTGCTCCGTTTGCCCAGTATTTGGGTATGGTACGCCAAAAATATGCCCAACAAAAACAGCTCGTACATACCCTTGAAGAAAAGAAATCAAAAGTGGAACGCACCAAAAATTATCAAAAGGAACAGACGTTGCTTTTCTTAACCACTAATTTATTCCGCCTCAATCAGGATATGAAGGATCGGCTTGACAATTTTATGGGCGACGCAGACCTACAGGTATTAAAAGATAAGGTACGAGAGGTAGAGGCGTTGGTACACTCATTTCGCGACTATGTGGAAAAAATATAGCCACGGGTATATCTTCATTATTCTGTTTTTCTTGCTGGTTGGAGTAGTGTATGCCGAAAAAATGACCTCTTCAAATTATCGGATTATTTTTGGCACCACGAATTCGGGTGGTAGTACCGCAGACTCAACCAACTATAATTTGGCGGTGAGCTTAGGGCAGGTAGCTGCTCAAAAATTTAACTCGACTGGGTATATCGTGAAGGCGGGTTTTCAGTACGTTCGAACGCTCTACCCATTTTATTTTAAGATTTCAGATACCAGTATTGATTTAGGCACCCTTATTCCCAATACTCCCAGCATTCAATCGTTTACCGTAACCATCAATACCCGCAGCCAGGGGTATGATGTGCTGATACGTGAGGAAACAAAACTAAAGCGGTTATTTTCTTCTGACGTGATTCCTGACACGTCTTGTAACGGTGGTTTGGATACCTGTACTGAAACAGCGGCAGCGCTCTGGGACTCCGGCAGTGCGTATGGATTTGGTTATCGGGTG
>PFEE01000073.1:2117-2413 GCA_002793745.1 Candidatus Roizmanbacteria bacterium CG10_big_fil_rev_8_21_14_0_10_45_7
GCAGGTAAAAATAGGGTAGGAACCGTCGCGCTCAAGGCCAATATTATTGGCACTCAGGCAGCGGGCAGTTATCAAACCGTACTGGACATTATCGCGTACCCAAAATATTGATATGAAAATAAATCAAAAATCACAAATCAAAAATCCCAATTGGTACATTTTCCTGTTTTGGTTGAGTATTGGGATTTGGATCTTGGGACTTTGTATCTTAGACAGTAAGTCTGTTCAGGCCCAAAGCATTGATCTCTCGGTTGAGCCGCCGCAGGTCAGTATTTTAATTAAACCCAACACATCGC
>PFEE01000073.1:2452-2609 GCA_002793745.1 Candidatus Roizmanbacteria bacterium CG10_big_fil_rev_8_21_14_0_10_45_7
GTGTGTTTTCGTTTAATGTTGTTTCATTCAAGCCGGAAGGGAATACGGGAGGAAGGATAATAGACGAGTCAATAGAAGGACCGGTCCGTTTTTCGCTTGAAAATGCCGATAAACAGCTCAATGAATCCTTTAGCCTCAATAGCAATGAAAACGCACA
>PFEE01000073.1:2637-10972 GCA_002793745.1 Candidatus Roizmanbacteria bacterium CG10_big_fil_rev_8_21_14_0_10_45_7
GCAACCGGCTTAACCCCGGCAAAGTTGTCCATTGCCCAGTTTCAGGTTATTCCCGACCATACCTTGTCGCTGTTGGGCCATACGGTCTATATTCTGGCCTCAGGGCATCCGGCCTCGGTGGTGTTGAGTATTGCCAATACCGGGTTATATAATTTTTCTCCGGACGTACGATTACACGTAGAGGGACCGTTGGGATACGATCAGAAAGCTGAACTGGTGCCGGTTACGGTGCTGTCAGGTTCCCAGCGCCTGATGACCACCGAGGAGTCACCACGGGCCTGCGAAACATGTCCCAGCTTTACCAGTGCATCATTTCGTACCGGAGCATGGGGCAAGTACCGGGTTAACGCCCGTATTGATTTGGAAGGGAGCTTCGAGCGGCTCTATGGCGTAACCGAATTTTGGGTATTGCCCATTACGCTGCTTAAAGTGATTGGTTTTCTGTTTATGGCAGGCTGTATAAGCAGCGTGCTTATTTGGTATACTTCCAGAAAAACACATGGAAAACGAATATAAGCCAGCCTTATTTGAAGCTGCCTGGACTAAAAAATGGGCGCAGCAGGGTTTGTATAAAACCCCCGAGCAGGTTGCAGATTGGAAACCGAAGGTCTATATCCTCGATATGTTTCCGTATCCTTCGGGTGCGGGATTGCATGTGGGGCATATTGAGGGAGAAACGGCAACCGATATTCTGTCCCGCTTTATGCGTATGCGCGGCTTTTCTGTGCTGCATCCTATGGGTTGGGATTCATTTGGACTCCCGGCAGAGAATTTTGCCATTAAAAGCGGCGTTCATCCGCATGAGACTACGGAAAAAGCCATTAAAACGTTTAAGCAGCAAATGGATAGGATGGGCTTTTCGTATGACTGGGATCGGGAACTGGGCGCCCATCGAGAGGATTATTACCGTTGGACCCAGTGGCTGTTTATTTTTTTGTATAACAAAGGTCTTGCCTATCGGGCGAAAGCCCCGGTTAACTGGTGCCCCTCATGCCAAACCGTGCTTGCTAATGAGCAGGTCGAAGAAGGGAAATGTGAGCGATGCGGGACAGCAGTGATCCAAAAAGAGATGGAGCAGTGGTTTTTTAAGATAACCGATTATGCACAGCGCCTGTTGGATGACCTGGATAAGCTTGACTGGCCTGAAAGCACCAAATTAGGGCAAAAAAACTGGATTGGCAGAAGTGAGGGAGTGATCATACAATTTCCAATTCACAAATCCCAAATCTCAATAGAAGCATTTACTACCAGACCGGAGACTATTTTTGGCGCTACCTATGTCGTATTAGCGCCAGAACATCCGCTTGTTTCACAACTTACTACGAACGGGCAAAAAGATGCTGTTTTGCAGTACCAACAGGTAGCAGCGCACAAAAGCTCTTTACAGCGTAGTGGTCTTGAAAAGCAAAAATCAGGGGTATATACCGGCGCGTACGCTATCAATCCGGCAAACAACCAAAAAATTCCAATTTGGATAGCCGACCATGTACTCATGACTTATGGAACCGGAGCTATTATGGCGGTACCCAGCTATGATGAGCGTGACAGGCAATTTGCCAAGAAGTATGATTTGCCCGTTGCAGAGATTGAACTCACTAAAAGCAAAGAAGAAATGACTGCGTGGCTGGTGCAAAAAAAGATGGGAAAGAGGAGCGTGCAGTACAAATTGCGCGACTGGCTAGTGTCACGGCAGCGCTATTGGGGTGCGCCGATCCCTATGATTTTTTGCGAGCAGTGTGCCCGCTCCGCCGGACTGCGAGGGTGGCAGCCGGTTGCCGATACAGACTTGCCCGTTACCTTACCGACCGATGTTGACTTTAAACCCACCGGAAAGTCTCCCATTGCTTACTCAAAAACGTTCCAAAGTGGGGTTGTCTGCCCTCAGTGTGGCAGCGTGGAGGCTCGTCGAGAAGTAGATACCATGGATACCTTTGTGGACTCATCCTGGTACTATTTCCGCTTTGCCGACCCGCATAACCAGTCTGAATTTGCCAGCAAGCAAGCCATGCAGAAGTGGTTGCCGGTCACTACCTATGTAGGGGGCGCAGAGCATACGGTACTGCACCTGCTGTATGCGCGTTTCATAACCAAGGCATTATATGACGCGGGTTACTTAGCCTTCGATGAACCGTTTACCCAACTGCGCCATCAGGGCATTGTTATGGGGCCCGATCACCGACGCATGAGTAAGCGGTGGGGAAACATCATTAATCCGGATGATGAAGTTGATAAGTATGGTGCAGATACGGTGCGCATCTATGAAATGTTTATGGGCCCGCTGAAAGATACGAAGGCATGGAATACTGAAGGCATACAGGGCGTATATCGCTTTTTAAAGCGCGTATGGAAATTGGCTGAAAAAGTAAAAGTGGGCGGGACATTGCCAGAGGGTGTCCGGCGGGAGCAGCAAAAAATCCTGCATAAAACGATTTCGTATGCGCAGGAGGCGATACCAAAGATGATTTTTAACACTACAGTGAGCAAGTATATGGAGTTGGTCCATAGTATGTCTAAAGAGGATATAATTGAGGTTGATACCTGGAATACCTTTTTAACCATACTGGCACCCTTTGCCCCTTTCATGACCGAGGAATTATGGGCACGGCAAGGGCATAGCGAGTCGGTACATAAGAATGCATGGCCAAGGCTTCAGAAAAAGCTATTAGAGGAGTCAACCATAACCATTCCGGTGCAGGTTAATGGTAAAATCAGGGGTACCGTAACCATTTCGGCTCATGAGGAGGAAAAAGAGGTGGTTTCCCGTGCCCTGCAGGTTCCCATGGTGAAAAAGTATCTTGATGGTAAAAAGATTGTTAAGACGATCTATATTCAAGGAAAAATCGTCACTTTTGTGGTATAAAATAGCAAATTTATCTTCGATCTGCTAATAGAGCTAACGGCATACACATTTATACTTTTGGGATTAGTGTAAAGCCATATTCATACTCATGAGCATTTACTGTTTATTCACGTCTGGTATATATTACTGTTTTTTTTAATATGTGATATACTGATTTATCATATGCAAATAACGAGAAAACAACTGCACAATAAACTAAATATAGTATTAGTCGACACCGGTTCATTTCCTTCGTGTACTGCTTTATTATTAGTGGGCACGGGTTCCCGCTACGAAACAAAACAGAATAATGGCATTGCGCATTTTTTTGAACACATGGCATTTAAGGGAAGTAAGAAATATTCTGATGCCTATGTGCTGGCTTCGACTATTGAAAATTTTGGCGGCGTATTCAATGCATTCACGAGCAAAGAGTATACGGGCTATTGGATAAAGGCTCCGTTGCAGCATGTGCGTACGGTTATTGATGTAATAGCCGACATGGTGCAGCACCCCATCCTTGCCGAGGCAGAAATTGAGCGCGAAAAGGGCGTCATTATTGAAGAGATAAACATGTATGAAGATACGCCGCAGGATAAGGTAGGTGAGTTGTATGAATCACTGCTGTACCCTCATAATGCCCTTGGCTATGACACAATCGGCACAAAAGAAACCGTACGTGCGGCAACCAGAGATACCTTCTCTGATTTTATCGATACTCACTATCACCCCAATAATGCCGTATGTATACTAGCGGGCGGATTAACAAAAGAACCATACAACAACATAGTTGAAGATACATTTGGTTCATGGAGAAAGGCAAAAGTTCCAACGTTCGTTCTCTTTAAGGATAATCAGAAAAAACATCAGGTGCGCAGCATTGTTAAAAAAACCGAGCAATCGCACCTCGTATTTGGGTATCGGGCATTTAACCGGTATGACGTTAGGCGATACCCGCTGTCAATATTGTCGGCTTTACTGGGAGGTGGCATGGCTTCGCGGTTGTTTCATGAGCTGCGTGAGCGCAGGGGCTTATGTTACTACATCGGCACCAGTCAAGAGCTGTATCAGGATACCGGATCGTTGTATACCCGTGCCGGTGTTCCTACGGCCAAAGAGAAGGTATGTGAAGCCATTGACACTATTCGGGAGGAGCATTATCGCATACGCGACAAGGGCCCCAGCGACAGCGAATTAACACGCGCTAAGGAATTGATTAAAGGCCATTTGTTATTGTCTCTTGAAGACAGTTTTGATACCGCCTATTTTGTGGGTAAACAAGCATTGTTTGAAAAAGAGATTGATACGCCTAAAGCGGTATTGAAAAAAATCGACGCGGTTACGGCCGATGATGTAAAATCCGTTGCACGTGACATTATCCACGAGGAAAAAGAAAATATTGCGTTTATCGGGCCGGTGGCCGTACCGGAAGATTGATATTTCTGGGCTTTGCGGTAAACAATAGCCACGACGCATGCTTTTTTTCGCTACTTCCGTAAGGTGTGCTGGTAATCCTTCATCTACCTATTGATTATACACCCACGGGTTGTGTAGAATAGCACTATGGAACAAACACTCATTGTTTTTAAACCTGACGCCGTCCAACGTGGCTTGGTTGGAGAAATTATTTCCCGTTTCGAAAAGGTTGGCCTCAAGATCGTGGCTGCCAAGATGCTACGGGTATCAAAAGAGCTGGCAGACAAACACTATCCCAAAGACCGTGTACCATTTATCAACGGCATGGGCAACAAAACCCTTGAGAATTACCAGAAGCTTGGTTTTGACGCTAAAAAAGAGCTGGGTACGGATGATCCGCATGTGATTGGCCTCATGATTCGTGATTGGCTTGCAGAAATGATTTCGGCCGCTCCGGTTATTGCACTTGTGTTGGAAGGGCCGCATGCGGTAGAACTGGTGCGCAAACTGGTGGGGCACACATTGCCGTTACTGTCTGCTCCGGGCACCATACGGGGGGATTATTCCTATGATTCGTCATACCTTGCCAATACCGGCAAACGCCCTATCAAAAATTTGCTTCATGCCTCAGGCGATGTGGAAGAGGCAAAGTATGAGGTGGCTTTGTGGTTTACCAAGAACGAAATACTTACGTATACCCGCGTCGAAGAAGACGTGATGAAGTAAGCCGAGCGCCAAATTATCTAATCACGAGGTCCAGCTCTGCTGGATTGTGTCCCCGCCCAGAATCGAACTGGGATTTGGGGTTTAGGAAACCCCGGTTCTATCCTTTAAACTACAGGGACAGTACTTATGTAATTGTAACATTTCATTACTTAGTGGGCCCCTCTTCGTCAAGACTACGAAGGGGCGAAGCAAATACCAGCAGGCGTTTAAGCGTGGTGCCGGGAGGCCAGCAGGTCTGGAGAGTCAAAAACGGTTCTGATGCATCACGGGTAAGATATTGTAACTCATCGGGGTTGATGATGCGCGTTTCCGTTACTCGGTAAGCAAATTTTTTACCGTTATAAAATATATAGATATCATCGTCTTTCTCGAGCTTATACAACAGGTAAAACACAGCATTGTATGCGCCTACGTTAAAAAAGTTGTCGGTTGAGTGTGCAAACAGGTACATATGGCCGCGGTCACCAGGGAGAGCCGTTCCCCGGGCGTGAGCAACACCTACTTTTAACGCAGCGATATATTCATCATATTGTGCCGCATCGACGTTTTTTACAACCCGGCTATTGGCAGAAATCTTAGGAATAACGACCGAAAATTGGGTATCGACCGGCGTAATGACTTCCTGTGTTTGTTGCAATGATTGCAATGCCGAGGCAAATGCATTGGGCCGCTGTAAGGTACTGGTAGGGGCAGGATGTGCCACCTGGGAGGCTACGACCGTTTTAACTCCCCGCAACTGTTTGTATCCAAATTGCAGCTCCTGAGAGAGGGCTGGTCCGAATGTTTTTCCAATAATGAGGAGGCTCACCAGGATGAGGGCATTTCCGAATGTTCTGGTTGCGAGCAGGGTGAGATATTCGTAATCGATCTTCTTGGCCATTATTTAATGCTTATAGCATATAAATCAGGAAGGGAATTACGCTTGGGATTAAGGTTAGTCAGAATAAGAACCTGTCCATCTGAGGTTGTACCAAAGAGTGACTGTTCAAAGGGGCCTGAATATACGACCGTACGATTTTTTCCATCATACTCAACCATAGATATGGTATCTTCCTGGTTCTGTACCAGATTTTTAGAATTACTAAACCAGGCAATGCTGCCAAAGAGCGATTGACGCTGGAGCATTCGCTCTACGTGATCGATTTGATTGGTGTTTTGAGTTTGACTCAATTTAGTAACGCTTTGGAGCAATGTTTGGCTTTGTTGTGGAAACAAATTGAGCTCGTAATTGCGGTCTTCTTTAAGGTCATATACATAAAAATAACCCGGACGGATGTTTCTTACTTCTGTGACCGGGGAGGTGCTTTGAATGGGGGGATTGATTACTCTTGGCAGAGATACCGTACCAATACCGAAATAGAGCAGTTTTTTATCATCAGGTGAAAACTGCAATAGATAAGCGCCCTTACGGAGCGCTTGCTGTATTTTTTGATGCTGCGCCTCAATAATTTTCTCACGTAAATCCTGTGTTTCATTATCCCACCGCTCAAGTAGTGTTTGGTATGAAAGGCTTACATCAAGGTACGAATCGGGGTTGGCAATTGATATTAAGTAGACGGTTATCAGCGTGTTATCTTCTGCATTAAATAGTACCAGTATGTTTTTTTCATCAGGAGAGAATAATATTTCGGTTTTTGCTAAATCGGCTCTACCGGGAAATTGAGAAAAAGGAAGCAGCAAATTGGTGCCGCTAAATAAGCTTAAGGTGCGGGATCCCAATGAGCGCAAAAAGATACCGCTGCTTTCTTCCTCACTGGGCAGTGGCGTGGTTGCTTGTTCCGCCGCCTGGGGTTTAATGTACACCACCACATCTCCTGAGGGTGAGCGCGTGGGACGGATGACGCCTCGGTTGGTAAGGGGGGAGAGTGAGGGATTTAGGTAAAAAAGCAGTGCATCGGTACGGTACACAACCTCTTTTTTAATATGATACGTTTTGGTCCATTTGGTATATCCTTCTTTCTGGATTGATACGGTATACGTGCCGGGCGATAAATACAGTGTTTTGGGTGTGACGCCTTCCAACTTGCCGTTTATAATCAGCTCTGAATCATTAGGGTAGGAGTTGGTAATGATAATTCCTTTACCCTGTAATGATTGGGTACTGAGATTAAACTGATACCCGCTGGCAAACAGGTAAATGGCACCGGAGACCAGTATGACAGTCCCCGCAACCAAAAACATCCACAATAATCGCATGGCAATTTTCATACTAGATATTGTAGCACACTAGTATCGCTCTACTACATAATCTATCGATGACGTATAATACATTATATGTTCTTCACAAAGCGTGTCGGTATTGATTTGGGTACCGCAAACTCTTTGGTATATGTTGAGAAGCAAGGGATTGTACTTCGTGAGCCCACCGTGGTTGCGTATTCCCTCATGGATAAGCGCATTGTTGCGGTGGGAACCGAAGCGAAAGAAATGATTGGACGCACGCCCGGAACTATTGTTGCGTCACGCCCAATGAAAGATGGGGTTATAGCCCAGTACAACGTTACAAAAGCAATGATCGAATATTTTTTGAGTAAAACAGTTGGGTTTACCTTTATGAAGCCGGAGGTGCTTATTACTATTCCCGGTGGAGCGACGCAGGTTGAGCGGCGCGCTATTTCAAACGCCTGTGCCGCAGCCGGAGCGCGTAGCACCTATTTAATTGAAGAGCCGTTAGCTGCTGCCATAGGCGCTCAGCTCTCTATTGCTGAGGCGTCGGGCAATATGGTGATCAATATAGGAGGCGGGACGACCGAGGCGGCGGTTATTTCTCTGGGTGAGCTGGTTTCGTATAAAAGCGAGCGCATTGGAGGAAATAAGTTGGACGAAGCTATTATTGCTCATCTTAAAAAAAAATACGCGCTCATCATTGGCGAGCGCACCGCGGAGCAGCTCAAGATGGAGCATGCAAACGCCAATCTTAAAGAGACCAGCGATACCGTCACGATTGAAGTAAAGGGGCGTGACATGAGAACCGGTCTGCCCAAACGTATAGACCTTTCTGAGCGTGAATTATCATTAAGTTTGCAAAAACCCCTGCATAGTATCGTGTATACCGCTCGCCGGGTGCTTGAAGAAATACCCCCTGAGTTGTCTGCAGACATTGTAGAGCGGGGAGCTATTGTTTCTGGCGGAACTGCCCTCTTGCGGGGTATGGATAAATACCTAAGCGAAGAACTTAACATTCCCTGCTTTATTGCAGAAGAACCGCTTTTATGTGTGATTAAAGGACTGGGTATGATTGCAGAACATTTTAGTCTGTATAAGCGGGCAGCAGGTCGATAATAGCCTAGAGTAAAATTTTCTTATTTTTTATATTTATATTTTTAAAAAAATAGAACTAAATTTTTTCTAAAT